>JACMJO010000376.1 GCA_014380605.1 Fimbriimonadaceae bacterium
CCTGCGGCAAGTGCCATACCGAATCTGAGAAGGTTTGGAAGAAGTCGAAGCACGCGGTCGCTCTGAAGACCCTGGAACGGGAGGGCCATGATCGCGATCCAGACTGTGTGGAATGCCACGTGGTGGGCCTGGCAAGCATCTACGGTTTCACATCGCGTAAAGCAACTCCTGGTCTAACTGACGTTGGATGCGAGAGTTGCCATGGACCGGGCGCAAAACACTCCTTGACGCCAAAGGAAGTTCCAATGGGCAAGGTGGGGCAGGAATCGTGCATGCCTTGCCACAAATCCGAGAACAGCCCCCACTTTGATTTCGCGAAGTATTGGGCCAAGATTGCCCACAAGTAGGTGGATAACCTGTGGATAGATTCGACTCAATAAATCGTTGTTAAGTCTTAAAAAACAAAGAAAACTTGTGAAAAGACGATCACTTGAAGTTGGACGCAATAGAAAACATCCCGTTTCTGGCTATTGACCGACCCCAAGGGTATGGTGAGAATGAGGATAGAAATCGCCGGGAACTATTCCAGGCCCAGGCGATCTAGCTATGAGCACTCCTTTACTTGATTCACGGGCTTCATGTGTCGTGGGGCCAAGGCTATCTGAGGTTTTATTCGAACGCATGGATAGACGATTCGGTTCATTAGCCGAGTTGCATTCAAATGTCGAAGCAATTGATGCAGCGCTTCTGTTTGCGAACGGCCTCAATCCGTTCGTGGCAATCGTCGGGCCGAGCGGCTGGGGCAAAACCCACCTTCTGGAGTGCGTTTCAAACCATATGGCAAAGGAGTTCGGAGTTCGATCCCAAATCCTCAGCACCTTAGATTGGATTCATGGGCGTCATGTCAGCGATCCCCGACACCCGTTGTTGCTTGACGACGCCCACGAAGCGATGACCCGCACCAGGCCAAAGGTTCAGATGAGGCTGGGGCTCGAGCGCCGCGTTAGGATAGGCAGACCAACGATCGTCGCTTTGACAAGCGATCGTTTCACCCGACAAATGCAGTCATTGCTCCCTTCGCCGCGGGAGTGGAGCATCCATGAAGTTGGCAACCCGACCTCTGAGGAGCGTCGCCTCGTTGTGCAGAAGATGGCAGAACTGCAAGGGCTAAGAATCTCTGGAGCCCTCGCCAAGATTCTCGCCACGCGGATGAAAGGGAACGGGAACACCCTGCACGGTGCGATCAACGTGCTGAAGATGGTGAAGACAGCTTGGCTGACCGCTGAGGACACGCTGCGAGCTTGTGGTTACTTGGATTCATTCTTTGCCGACAATCCCGCATGGGATCTCAAAGACAAAGTCCGTTTTGCCGCTGCAAGCACGGCAAGGCAATACCCAGCTGTAGATGGACCCGCGCTCACCTGCTATGCCATGATTCATGTGGCCCACCTCGGAGAGATCGATGTGGCACG
This sequence comes from Fimbriimonadaceae bacterium, assembly GCA_014380605.1. Lineage (GTDB taxonomy): Bacteria > Armatimonadota > Fimbriimonadia > Fimbriimonadales > Fimbriimonadaceae > 55-13. The sequence goes on from JACMJO010000376.1 coordinate 1,413, forward strand.
GGCATGTGCCGTTAGGCCCGCCAAGGCAAACGAACTTGCGCAACGGTTTCAAAAGTCTCTTCTAGCATCTGAAGACACAAGACAGGCTTATTTTCATTTCTTAGAAACGGCGGCTGAAATCCTGCCGGAAAACTAATCCCCGTATTTATAGCGTTATCCATTGGCACGAACATTGATTACTGTCGAATCTGTTTCTCGCATTGGCGGGGCGTGTCGTGGAATTATGCTGTCGATCCGGGCGTTAAAGCTCCTCCCCGTTTGGTTGTCGCCCGATCATCTCGTCAGTACCGCACGCATCGTTCTTGAAGGACATTCACTCCGCGCTATTGCTGTACTGGAAGATGGACAACTGGTGGGAATGGCCACTCAGGAGTCTTTGGCGGGAGAATCAGAACTCAGCGAAGTCCGTGTAGCTCTGGAACATGCTCCCCTCGTCCTTGATGGCGATCTGTCCGTTAGGGAAGCGGCAGACTACTTTGTGAGAGAGAATACAGAATTTGCCCCCGTGACCTTTGAGGGCAAGTTTATGGGCGTTGTCACTTCGAACATGCTCCTGCGAGAGCTGGGCCGGTCATGGGACCCCTTAACCGGCCTTTCATGGAGCGACCAACTGCGAGAGTGGGGCATCGAAAACCTCAAGCGCGGTAGCGAAGTCACGATATTGTTTATCGACCTCGACCAATTCGGCCAATACAACAAACGGTTCGGCCACATCGTGGGCGACCATGTTTTGCAAAAAGTCGCATCGATGTTGAGCGAGTCCATCGATCCCGAATGCGACCTCTTGGTCCGCTACGGAGGAGATGAGTTCGCGATCGGAACTCTTCGTGAACGATCCGACTCCGAGAGACTTGCCGCGATGCTGAAGCGGAGAGTCCACGAAGTCTTCATCGGCGAAGCTGAGGAAGGTGTAGATTTCACCATTGGCATTCAAGGCGGTAAGCGCAACAAAGAGCGAGATAACGTCCACTTTGCCGCCACCCTGGACAACCTCATTAACCTTGCCAGCAAAGACTGCATCGCTCAAAAGAATGCGAAGGAAACTCTGGCCGAGCGAGACTCCAGTGCCGTTGCGGCGGTGGAGATGCTTCAGGATATGGTTCCGGATCAACTCGACCCGATCCGAGTCGTGAGCGTTTTTGCCGATGATCACACTTCGAACTCATTGACCCAAGTAATCATCAGCGTCGGCGACTCGGTGGTGTCCGGAGTCAGCGCGAGAATGGGCAAATCGGTTATCGAATCGATCGCCCACGCGACGGCTAAGGCGCTGGAACGCAAGTACCCGGACCGACCGATGCACATCAACGACATTCATCTCACTCAAAGCGCCGATGGCAAACGGATTGTGACGGTGTCTGCCCAAGTAAACCTTGGGGATCAATCGGTTGTGGTTGGCGGAGTGAAGACCGTTGAACAGGATCTATACTCCGACGTCGCGATGGCGGCAGTCCAGGCCTTCCTACAAGCGAAAAACGCCGGAACACTTCTTTAATTTTTCGCGGGACCTCACAGCGATTCAGCCTCTCCCCGACGTACTATCTGGTATGGCTTCCGAACCCATCCGAACGCGCGAACTGCTCGACAAAATTTATGAGCAGGCGCCAAAGGACGATCCTCGACTTCAAAACTACCTTGCCGCTCTTGAGCAATCGCTCCACGCCGAAGCCAAAGGCCGCGAGGAATCGGATCGCTTGCTCGCCGAGTATGAAGAAGCCTATAACAAACTCACCGCACCCGCAAACCGAATCGGCGTGTTCCTGAACTGGATCGAAGAAGAGTCCGCAACGTTTGCCATGATTGCAGTCGGCGACACGGAGTACGTCGCCCATGTCGATCCCAAAGTCGATTCATCCTCCCTCGATTCCGGTGTTCGTGTCCGAGTCAACGATGCATACGCTGTGGTTGGGATCGTTGCCCCAAGTTCAATTGGTGGAATGATCAAGGTTGGCGAAACGCTCCCAGATGGGCGTCTCCGAGTGGGATCGGAAATTCCAGGATCAGAGGGCCGCTTGGTCCACCGGGCAGGCTTGCTAAAGGACACCCAGATAAGCGTTGGCGATGAAGTCCGCTTGGACCCATCCGGCCGCTTTGCCATCGAGCACTACGAACGGCAGGAGAGTAAGGACTACTTCCTCGAGAACGTTCCTGAAATCCCTTGGGAGAAAGTCGGTGGCCAGGAAGACGCCATCAAGCTCATTCGGGAGACCATCGAGCAGCCACTTCTCTATCCCGAAATCTTCGAGAAGTTTGAGAAGAAGCCGATCAAAGGCATTCTTCTCTACGGCCCTCCTGGCTGTGGCAAGACGCTCATCGGAAAAGCGACCGCCTACAATCTCACCCAGGAGTATTCCAAGCGAGTCGGTAAGCCGGTCAAGGAATACTTCATGGCGATCTCGGGGCCAAAGATCCTTAACATGTGGCTCGGCGAAACCGAGCGCATGGTGCGAGAGATATTCAAGACGGCCCGCGAGAAAGCAAAAGAAGGCCGTTTGGTCTTCATCTTCATGGATGAAGCTGAATCAGTCCTGCGCACAAGGTCCAGCGGACGATGGATGAACATCTCCAATACCGTTGTGCCCCAATTCTGTGCCGAGTTGGATGGCCTGCAGTCCCTAGAGAACGTCGTTCTGATGATGACCTCGAACCGACCGGACTACATCGACCCGGCCGTCCTCAGACCGGAACGGATCGACAGGAAGGTGAAAATCGGTCGCCCGGATCGAAACGCCACTCTTCAAATCCTTGGAATCTATTTGCACGACGGGATTCCGCTAGATAGCGAAGTCCTGAAGAAATGGAAGGGCGAGGTCGATTGCGCGAGAAAGGAACTCATAGAGAGCCTGGCAGACCACCTCTGGCGAAAGTCCAAGGATGCCGAATTCCTAAAGGTTTTCCTAAGAAACGGCCAATCCGATACCCTCTACTGGAAAGACATGGTGAGCGGAGCCTTACTGAAGAGCATAGTGGACCGCGCCAAAGATTCCGCGATCAAGCGTGCGATCGCTAACCCTAAGGATCAACCGGGCGTGTCGTTGCCGGATTTGATTGAAGCTGCAAATCAGGAGTACCGAGAAAACGAGATTTTCCCCAAGGGCGATTCCCAGGAAGACTGGCTACAGTTACTGGATTTCGACCCAGAAAACGTAGCCTCCGTCAAACCGATCGGCCGCAACCGAGGCGAGGAGATCAGTCGGCGTACGGTGATTTGATGCTACGACTGAGGCGCGTCCGTACCGTCAAGGTCCTTCTTGTTGGCCTATTGGTCTGCCTACTGATCGCATCTGGCCTCGCCGCAATTGCCCACATTAACTACGTTCAGTCCTTTCAGGGTTGCTGACGCTCGAACACTGACCCACTGTCAGCCGTCGTAAGCCATATATGCTCGCACTAAAGAAAGCCATCGCCCTGATCTTGGCAATGATTGCCCAGCAACAGGCCGAGATGAAGGATTTCAAGCCGCTGGGCCAGATTACGGGCAGCGACACCTCCGTCGAGCAACCCATGGCCGTGATGGCCGCAGACCAACGCCAGTTGAATGATATCTGGCGGCGACACAAGGATCTTTCGGATGAACTGCCAGGCGGACTGACCGTTCCCATCATCGACTCCTCGATCCCCACTGTTGACTTCAAGAAGAATATCGTGATCGCCTTCTTCGCAGGCCAGACAACCGGTATTGCGGGTTACTCCATCGCGAGAATCGACATCAAGGGTAAGACGGCCATCGTCAGACTCGCGCCCCAGCCCTTTCCCGGAATCTCCATGTCGGTGAGCAACACCTATGGCATGTGGGTTTTTCCCAGGCCGACGAAGGCAATCGAGTTGGAAATGATTACCGGCTTCAACCGAGGCCAACCGGTCATTCGGAAGATCGCGAGATTTGAAGCTCCTAAAAAGCCTTCCTCTTAATACGATCCAAGGATTAGAGGTCGAGGCTCCACTGGTTTCGCGTTAAACGAAATCCCTTCGTAAATCCTCTTGCCCATCTCCTCGGCGGACGCCTCATCGACTGCGTGGACAGTAAACAAGTCCGACTGGTCAATCCGGTCGCCAATCCCAACATGGAGATCGACCCCGACGCTAAGGTCGATGACGTCGTTCTTGCTCTTTCTGCCCCCGCCAAGGTCTATGACCGCCTGACCCACCACCTGGGCATCTATTCCGGACACATATGTCGACCCTTTATCATAAGAAACCGTTCGACTGACCGGAGCCTTGGGCAAAGTATCCGCCTCCCAAATCGCATCCCCACCCTGAGCCAAAACCCACTCCTTGAACTTGGCAAAGGCTCTTCCCGATTCCAAAGCACTAGCCGCAAACCCCGCACCTTCCTCGATGGAGCCAGCTTTGCCGCAGGCTTCCAACGTTTCTCCAGCGTAATGCAGGCACAAGTCGCGAAAGCGCGTCCTCTGAGTTCCTTTGACATTCCCCTGAAGAACATCCAACGCCTCTCGCACTTCCAAGGCATTCCCAACTGTGGCGCCGAGAGGCTGAGACATATCGGAGATTGACGCCTTAACGCTCAATCCGAGCAATGCTCCGGTCTTCACCAACTGCCGAGCAAGCTCCTGAGCCTCCTCCAGAGTCTCCATGAACGCCCCTGAACCGCACTTGACGTCCAGAACGATGGTCTCCGCCCCGCCCGCGATCTTCTTGCTGAGAATACTGCTCACGATCAAAGGGATCGAACCCACAGTTGCAGTCACATCGCGAAGGGCGTAGAGGGCCTTATCCGCCGGAGCTAAGTCAGGCGATTGTCCGGTAAGGGCCAAGCCGATTTTTGCTGCTTGCTCCTTCATCTCATTCGGCGTTAAATCAAGCCGAAAACCTGGGATCGAGCTAAGCTTATCGATGGTTCCGCCGGTGATTCCGAGTCCTCGGCCACTCATCTTAATGACCGTCAGCCCGCATGCCGCCAAGATTGGCAAAAGGACGATCGTCGTCTTGTCGCCCACACCTCCGGTGCTGTGCTTATCCACCCAAGGCTTGGGCAGGCCCGACAGGTCGATGCGCTCTCCACTCTCCGCCATCGCCTTCGTTAACCATGCCGTCTCCTGCTCATTCAGTGGATTGAGATAGGCCGCCATCAACCACGCGCTTAGCTGGTAGTCGGGGATGGTGCCTTGAGCGGCTCCCTGCGCGATGAATGTGAGGTCTTCGTAGCTGTGGACATTTCCGTCCCTTTTCTTGCTAATCAGTTCGACAATATTCAAAGCAGGGACCCGGCCTTTTCCAGCACCTGCGCGGAGGTCTTGAAGTGCATCTTCGCCACTTGGCTCAACTTGTCCGCACCCTGCTCCCGGACAAACTTGACCCCCGGCTCGATCACCGCCGAAGCTCCCTTTGGAAGGACCACGCCGAACTCCTCACCAAGCCTCTTCAGTCTTCGCAAGAACTCTGCCCGAGCCAAGATGGAGGCCGCCGCAACCGCAATATCCTGTTCCGCCCTCACCGCTGAAATGAACTCAAGGGATTTGCCCTTCTCAAAGAGCGCCTTCTTGACCGCAAATCCGCCTTTCGCGAATTCGTCCGAAATGACCTTGCGAGCCGACGTCTGTTCCAGCACATTCTCGATCGCCCTTGCATGGCCCCAAGCGAGCAGCGAATTCAGGTTTCGGAACTTGGCATAGAGTTCGTTGTATTTTGCCGGACCAATGGAGATCACGGCGTGAGGACAAACCCGACGAATCTTGTCGGAAAGCTTGAGCGCGATCGGGTCCGTCAGTTTCTTAGAGTCTTTGACCCCATCCAATTCCGCCAAATGCTCCGGCCCGACAAAGCATGCGGCAATCACCAAAGGACCGAAGAAATCGCCCTTTCCACTCTCGTCAACGCCGATATGCCCTTCGTCCATGCTTGGTGAAGGTACCTGGCTGGGAAGCTAATAGGACTAGCAATCAAACCCCTAATCAGCGGATACTCGTAGAATAAGAGGAATGGTCGATACACCTCAAGAGTTTCAGTCAGAACTAAAGCAGATCGGTAGGTTGAAATACCACCGGTATCGGCGAGTTGCGGCGATTCTCCACTACTACAAGATAGATGCCTTCACCATCGAAGAGCGTTTGGTCGAGAGGGGATGCAGTCGCGAATTCGCCCAATGGATCGTTGAGTCCGCTTCATCGGATACAAACCTCGCCCGGCGAATCGAAGACGCCGAGACTCCAGAATCCATTGCCCAAGTCCTTTTAAAAGGATTGAACGGGGTCGTAACCCTAGTCATCGTGTTTCTCGTCGCGCACTACATCCAGCTTGCCGATCAAGTTGGCCTCATGTTCGTATTTGGCCCCATCCTCTTGATCGCCTCGCTCATTGGTTCTCTCATGACTCTCCGTGCCCTGTCCGAGCTTCGACGCCGCTGGTCAGATAAGAGCTAGCGCCACTGTGCCATGAAAAAGGCCAGGCATAGTGCCTGGCCTTTTTCACAGTTCAGCAGCCTTAGCCTCCGATACGGCCGTCCTTCCCGATTTTGGGAATATCCGTCCGCTTCTTCTTCGGCGGATACTTCTTGAGTTGCTCCAAAAGGATCTCGACTGCCTTCTCTAACTGCGGATCACGCCCTGCCGCAATCAAATCTGGTCTGGCATCGACCTCGATGTCTGGAGCGACACCCGTATTTTCAGCGATGATCTCCATCGTGTCCCGGTCGTAGATGCTGAACTCGGGGGCAGTTACTCCGCCTCCATCGACAAGGGGAGCCCCACCCGAAATCCCCACAAGTCCGCCCCAGGTCCTGGTGCCGATGAGCAACCCGACCTTCTGAGCCTTGAACATCCAGGGGAAGAAATCTCCGCCCGAGCCCGCATAGCCGTTGATCAGCATGACCTTCGGACCCTCGATCGCTACCGCATCGGAGCCGTCTTCTTTTGCGTTTCGGTCTTGGATGCCAGCTTTGATTTTTCTGGCAAGCGTGTCCACGAACCAAGGCTGAATGTATCCGCCTCCGTTCCAGCGCTCGTCAACGACCATCGCGTCCTTATCCGTTTGGCTCCAGTAGCCGCGTGTGAATTCCACCGCACCGTCGAACTGCGTGTTCGGCACATGCATGTAGCCGATTCTTCCGCCCGACATCTTAGCGACCCACTTGCGGTTTCCTTCCACGAACTCGTGATAGCGAACTTTGGCTTCATTTCCGATCGGTCGGACCCTGATCTTTCTCGACCCCGTCAGGGATGGCGAAGAGTTCACGGTCAGAATAACCGTTCTCCCAACCTTGTCGATTAACAGCGAGTTGGGATTGACTTCCCTGCTGACCGGTTTCCCATCGACTTCGAGCAGATAGTCGCCATCTCGAACATCCACGCCGGGTTCACCTAATGGCCCACGCATACTCTCGTCAAAGTTTGCGCCTCGATAGATCTTCTTGAATCGAACGCTGTTCCCGGCAACCTCGTAGTCGGCGCCCAACTGGCCCACCGGAACCGACGTGCCCAGATTCCCAAAGTCTCCGCCCTGAACATAGCTATGCCCAGTGCCAAGTTCTCCTAGCATGAGCCCAAGAACGTAGTTTAGGTCCAATCGGGTGGCGACGTACGGCAAGTACTTGGCATATCGTTGGCCGATCGCGTTCCAATCGAGGCCGACCATGTTGGGATCGTAGAAGTGGTTCTTCTCCCAACGCCAGGCGTCCCAGAAGATCTGAGTCCACTCCTGTCGTGGATCAACGATCGCCGTGACGCCGCTGGTATCGACGCGGCCCGCTCCCACTTGCTGGCCCGGTTGAATAGGCACGATCCCGATCGACCCTTGTGCCGTGTAGGCGAGCTTTGTCCGGCTTGCGTTGAAGGTCAACGGCCCGGTAAGTCCGGCGATGATCGTCTGAGCATCCCGACTGCCCATATCGATCTTCTTGAGTGCTCCAGCTTCGAAGTACAGCACCCCGCCATCGAGCCCAACCACGCCACCGTAATTTGCGTTTGTCAGAGGAAGAACGATCGCCCGCTCGTTGATCCCATCAAAGTCGATTTTCACCGATTTGTCGGTGCTGGGTGGGGTAGGCGTCTGTCCCGCTGGTTCCTCGTCGCCCTTTCCAATGTAAGGGTTAACCGTGTCTTTGGAAAGTGGGATCGCATAGATCCGCTGAGAATCCTGCACCTTCAAGCTGAATTCGTAGTCGCCGAAGCTCGGATTGAACGTGCGCCTCGACACGAAGTAGAGATACTTTCCATTGGTGTCGAAAGCCATGGATGTGTCGTCATACCGGCCATCCGTTATCGCGGTCGATTTGCCAGTTGCAACCTCATACGCGAAAATTTGGCCGAAACCGTTGCCTGCTTGGTCTATGTAGGCAATCCATTTGCTGTCGGGCGAGATGTCGAACGAAGCGCCGCCCCCAAATCTTGACTTGAAGACCTGAGAGAGCTTCTTGGTCGTGACATCCAACAGATAAAGCTCGTCGGTATCGGTCGAAACCGCAATGAACTTAGAGTCCGGGCTCCACTCCAACCCATTGATCGATACTTTAGCATCGGTCAGCTTGGTGGGAGCGCCTCCCATCTGAGGCTGGGTGTAAACCTCGTAAGCGCCCGTGGCGTCGCTGACATAAGCGATCGACTTCCCATCGGGCGACCAGGAAGGAAATCTCTCACGAGCGCCGCTGGTGCCCGAGAAGTTTCGAGTCTCGCCCGTCTTGGCAGGGAGGCTGAACAGTTCGCCCCGTGCCTCGACCGCAATCCGATTGCCGCTTGGCGACAAGGTGATCGCGCTGATATCAGTTCCAAGGCGACGGAGATAAGGCCGGGCCGTCACGAAGTCGCTTCGAACCATCGGATTCAGACGGTCGATCTTCCCATCGGCGATGCTGTAAGTCCACAGGTTTCCGTCCCGCTCGTAGACCACTTTTTTGCCGTCAGTGGATGGGAACTTGATGTCCGCATCCGCAAACTGGGTGAG
>JACMJO010000377.1 GCA_014380605.1 Fimbriimonadaceae bacterium
ATGGATTCTGGGGCGTTGGCGGCCAAGCTTGCAGGAGCAGGGATGGGTGGAACCGTCATCGCATTGGGCACGGACCTGGAAGAACTGGAAAGAAACCTTAGAGAAATGGGGTATTCCCAGTTCATGCGACCCGAAATTGGACCTGGTTTGACCATTGAGGCGGCATGAGGATCGCCGCGCAACTCTATACGCTTCGAGACTTCACGACCACTCGCGCCGACTTTGTGGATGCTTTGTGTCGCGTTAAGGCGATCGGGTACGAAGAAGTCCAGTTATCAGCGGTTGGGTGCATGAATGGGCCATCGCCCGAAGTGAGTGCCGCGGATTGCCGAGATATCTTGGGCGAGGTCGGCTTGAAGGCTCCCCTGACGCATCGTGGCTGGGATGAGATCAAGGATCGGACCGATGAGTGCATCGCCTTCCACAAGACTATTGGGGCGGAGTTGGTGGCGGTTGGGTCGATTCCAGGCGAATACCGGGCCGAGGGTTTGGATGGATATCGAAGGTTTGTCGATGATGCCGAGCCGGCGATTGAAAGGCTCTATAACTCCGACCTTAAGTTCGCCTATCACAACCACGCGTTTGAGTTCGAGCTCTTGGGCCCAAAGCAGGAGCAACCCTTCCGAGTCATGCTTGAGCGAGGTACCGAAGAGTTTCTCTTTGAGATCGACACTTATTGGGTCGTTCATGCCGGAGTAGATTTGATCGACCTGGTCGAGTGCCTCCACGATCGCATGCCGATGGTGCACCTCAAAGACAAGGCGGTTTTTGGAAACGAATCCCGTATGGCGCCGGTCGGGGAAGGAAACTTGAGTTGGAACCGCGTTCTCTTGGCGCTTGAAGAGGCTGGAACCTACTTGGGAGCGGTTGAGCAAGACGAGTGCTATGGGCGAGACCCGTTCGACTGCCTTGCCTCAAGCTTGCGTTTTCTAGGCAGATAGCCATTAAAGCATCCACACGTCGCCACCGGATATCATTGCAACTCGTCTCATTCGACGACGCACTATGAGTGACAACAAACCACTTTCTTGGGGAGCGATCCGGCGAGCTTTGTTTGGCAAGCCCATCCCTACTTCCCGAGCCAGCCATGAACGGCTTTCCCCGCTGATCGGGCTCCCGGTTTTTGCATCGGATGCGCTCTCCTCAGTTGCCTATGCTTCAGAGGCGATCCTCAGCATCTTGATCCTGTTCTCTATTGCGGCATTGCAGTATCAGATATGGATCTCGCTTGCAGTCTGCATCTTGATCCTCATTGTTGCGCTTTCCTACCAGATGACGATCCAAGCATATCCGCAAGGAGGAGGATCGTACATTGTCGCGACCGAGAACTTAGGCACGAAACCGGGACTTGTTGCGGGTGCCGCACTGATGATCGACTACGTGCTTACGGTGTCGGTCTCGATCGCCGCTGGAGTCGCCGCGATTTCTTCCGCATATCCGGGGTTGCATGCATACCTTGTGCCCCTCTCTTTGTTCTTTATCGGCATGGTAGCGTTGGCCAACCTTCGAGGAGTCAAAGAGTCCGGGGCCCTTTTCGCGATTCCAACTTACGGATTTGTGCTTGCCATATTGATCATGCTGGGCTTTGCGATCTATCGATCCGTTGGCCAGCCGCCGATCATCCCCCACGTTGTCGCTCGGGCAAAAGATGGAAAAGACCTTATCGGGATGGATGCAAGCTTCCCGATTTGGTTCTTGCTCCTGAGGTCGTTTGCGGCAGGCTGCACTGCGCTCACGGGAATTGAGGCGGTGAGCGATGGCGTACAGGCGTTTAAGGCGCCAGAGGCCAAGAACGCCGTCATCACATTGCGATGGATGGCAGTTATCCTGATTTCCTTGTTCTTAGGCGTGGGGTATGTGGCGCAGCATATTCCCGAGTTAACGCTTCATCGAACCGACAACCCTGACTTCCGAACGGTCCTGTCCCAGATCGCGGCTTGGGCTTTCGGAAGCGCAACCAGTCCTCTGTACTACTTTGTCCAGTTCTCGACCTTCGCCATTTTGATTCTGGCCGCTAATACGGCCTTTGCCGACTTCCCCAGGCTATCAAGCTTTATCGCTCGCGACGGTTTCCTACCTCGGCCGCTTGCAAGACAGGGCGACCGACTTGTATTCCATAACGGAATCATCATCCTCGCCGTCGCGGCTGGGGTGTTGGTCTGGCTATTCAAAGGCGAACTGGACGGCCTGTTGCCGCTTTATGCGGTTGGCGTTTTCACAGCGTTCAGCCTGAGCCAAGCGGGCATGGTTGCCCACTGGTTGAAGAAACGACCTCGGGGATGGCAACGCAAGTTGGCCCTCAATGTGGTTGGCACCATCCTCTGTGTGGCCGTCTTGCTCATCATCGCGGTCACCAAGTTCAAGGAAGGCGCCTGGGTCATCCTCATTTTGCTTCCCTTGGTTTTCAGCATGTTCGTCGCGATCCGCAAACGGTACGACCGAATGACGAGCCAACTGGTTATTACCGACGTCCTGCCAAAGATGCCGCGGGGCCATACGTCGCTTCTTTTGGTGCCCAGAGTCCACAACGGGATCCTTGCCGCGCTCAACTATGCGCGAGTTACCGACCCGGACTGCCAAGCGATCCACGTAGTTTTGGACGAAAGGAGGATCGGAGAAATCCAGGATACGTGGGCCACTTATGGGGCCAATGTGCCGCTTGTTTTGCTTCGATCTCCCTACCGATCCCTGATCGATCCGGTGCTCGATTATGTTGATGAATTATTAAGAGAGAACAATGAGCAGGTTATTACCGTCATAGTCCCAGAGGCGGTGTCGACCAGGTGGTACCACAAGCTCCTTCAGGAGAATGTTGCCCAGCAATTGAAGTCCGCACTCGGTATGCGCCCCAATGTTGTGGTGACGAATGTGAAGTATTTCCTGAAGTGATGTAAATGACGATGCGATACGGGGAGATGAAGCCCGCCGAAATGGCTAGGGCGATAAACGACGTTGGAGTCGCCGTCTTCCCTATCGGCGCCCTCGAGTGGCACGGAAACCACCTTCCCTACGGCGTCGATGGCATGTTGGCCGAGTCGTTTGCCGAACAGTTGGCCCAGCGAGTGAAGGGCGTTTTGCTTCCCACTTTGTACACCCCGATGACCACGATTCCGGAGGGTCATTCCATCTGCGTGCGAAGCGAGGTGTTCAGGGGGTTGCTGTTCGACCATCTGAACCAGCTCAAAATGATGGGCTTTCACACGGTCTGCATCGTGACCGGGCACTATGCGCAAGGACACCTAGTGGAGCTTTACGAAGCGGCCACAGCGTTCATCGGCGCAGAACTTTATGTCATCGCTGCGGCGCCATTGGAAGTGATCGAAGATGATTCCCTCTTGGACCATGCCGGTCGCTGGGAGACTGCCCAGATGCTGGCCTTGAGGCCAGATTTGGTGGACTTGTCTACTTTGAACGGGCAGATTACGCCAAAGACTTCAGGCGTGCTCGGTGAAGATCCCCGCTGTGCGAAGCCGGAAGAAGCGAAACACCTCATTAGTCGCGCCCTGGATGTGTGGGTGAATTGGGTGGAGCAGCCGGATATTCGGGCAATCGAGCGATTTTATGTGAGGCGGATCAAGTCTCAGGCTGAATACCTGGAAGAGTATGCAGCTTTGAGTTGGGAGCAAGCGATTCGCGAGTGGTGGGAAAAGAAGGACTAGGAGGGCACAGGTCCCAAGGTCGTGTATCTCAACTCTGCGGATCACGTTACGCCTCTTGCCTCTCCGCCAAACCTCACGTATTCTTTGCTCTCCACGACCTGCTTTAAAATCTCGACTCCGCGTTCGACCTCCTGAAACTTCGAATACAACGGAGCGAATCCGAAACGGATTCCGTCAGGAGCGCGGAAATCGGGGATCACTTTGTGGTTTTGAATAAGGGCTTGGTCGATGGCATATGCTTCCGAGTGCGCAAAGGTGAGGTGGGAACCATGGCTCTGATCAGGGTTGGGCGAGCCTAGGCCGATTTCTAGAGGTTGGAGTTCTGATTGCCATAGCCCGTAGGCGTATTCGTACATCTTATGCGATTTCAGCCAAATCGCCTCGATCCCGGCTTCCAATAGCAGATCGACCCCGGCTTCGACTCCAATCATCGAAAGGATAGGCGGCGTTCCGGTGAGAATTCTGTCCAAACCCGGGGCAGGTTCATATTGAAGCGAGAAGTCGAAGGGTCGATTCTGTCCAAACCAACCCCAGATTGGGTTTTCGGCCAGCTCTTGCAGGTCTTTGCGGACATAAAGGAAAGCCGGTGACCCCGGCCCCCCGTTTAGGTACTTGTAGGTGCAGCCAACGGCGTAGTCGGCCTGACACGCGGCCAAGTCGATGGGTACGGCACCGGCCGAGTGGCTCAAGTCCCATAGTACAGGCACTCCTTTATCGTGGGCCGCTTGGGTCAAACGATGGAGGTCATGCCGAAAACCGCTCTTGAAAGCGACATGGCTCAGTGTCAGGAGAGCTGTTCGTTCATTTAGTTCCGACTCGATTAGCTCTGGCGGGAGATGGATTCCGTCAATGCTGTCCACCACCACGATCTCGACGCCCGGAAACTGGCGCGCACAACCCTGCAGGAGATAGAGGTCGCTGGGGAAGTTTAAGGTGTCTGTGACTATCTTGTTCCGGCCGGCTGGTCTTGTGGATAGGACCGAGTGGACGAGTTTGTAAAGGTTGACCGAGGTCGAATCGCAGCAAAGTACTTCATTCGTCTTAGCGCCGATAAGCTTGGCGATCTTGCCGCCCAGGCGTTGAGGGAGGTCGTACCAACCTTCGCCCCAGCTTCGGATCAGCCGATCTCCCCATTGTTGATCGATGGCTTGCTTGAGGCTTTCCGCCGCTTGCTTTGGCATTCTTCCCAGCGAGTTGCCGTCAAAGTAAACAACGCTTGGATCGGTGACAGCGAAGCGGTCGCGAAAGCCGGAGAGGGGATCGAGAGCGTCTAATTCGGCCGCGGTCATATTTTCATCTAACCCTAACACGGTCCGGGTGCGCTGAGTGCAGTTAACACGGTAGCATCTCCCCCGATATGCCCGATAAATTGAACGTTCTGATTTGGGACGAGAACCCTACCCACGCTCCTAAAGAGGTTTATCCCGACCAGCTCCGAGGCGCCATTGCCCAGGGCCTACAAGCCTTTGACACAAAGGGCCAACTGAGCGTCAACGTCGCCCATCTCGACGAAGCTGAGCAAGGCGTTCCCGAGAACATATTGGCGAAGACCGATGTTCTTCTTTGGTGGGGTCATGCCCGTCACGGCGAAGTGGAACAGTCGTTGGCGGATCGCGTGAAGAAGCATGTTCGCGAACGCGGAATGGGCTTTATCTGCTTGCACTCGGGGCACTATTCCAAGACATTCAAAGCCGTTCTTGGCTGTACTGGCGACTTGAAGGGCGGCTGGCGAGAGGCGGACGACAAGGAGATCATTACCGTCTGCGCTCCCAATCATCCGATTGCGGAGGGCGTAGAAGACTTCACTCTTGAAGCAGAAGAGATGTACGGAGCTCCGTTCGACGTACCGGCTCCCGAAGTCTTGGTGCTCCAATCCCAGTTCACCGTTGGCAACGAATACTTCCCTTGCGGAATCTGTTGGACGGTCGGCGAAGGCATCGATCCCGAGTTCACGTCCGGCCCCGGGGGCGGCAAGGGACAGGGCGATGGCAAGGGCCGAGTCTTCTACTTCCGTCCCGGGCATGAGACTTACAAGACGTACTTTGACGAGCGCGTTCGGCGGGTCATCTACAACGGCGTCCGTTGGGCTGGAAGACTCGTTTAGTTGAGAGTATAGAGTTGAGAGTCCAGAGTTCGGAACCCGAATCCTTGATACGCCTTACTCTCAACTTGGTACTCTCGGTGGCATGACTCAGTTCGCTACCTCTTGGAGGCTCTGTAGAGGCCGATTTTCGGATGCCATTAAAGACCTGAATCAGGAGCAATTGAATTGGAGACTCCACGACAACACCCTGACCCTGGGCGAAGCGGCTATCCACGTTGCAGGAGTCGAGGTGTCCTTTATCTCCCAACTGACAGAGACCGAGCTAGACGACTTCAACTTGAAGCTCAAACGCGCGGCGACCGAGGGGGTTGTCAACGATAAGCCGTTTCCGTTCTTGCCCGCAGAAATCACCCCTGATTTGGTGCGGAAGGCGTTGGAGATTGGGCAGGGTATGACAGAGCCCGTCATCGACAACCCTAGCGAAGAGATTCTGAAGAAAGAACTTGTCAGCGCGCTTGGTCCAGTCATTACCGGCGAAGGCGCTTTAGCTCGCTTTGCCTTCCATCCTGGATATCATCAGGGCCAAGCGCATTTGATCCGGACCGCGCCCGGCTTTCCTCAGTAGCTCTTACTTGCTGGATAGGAGCTTGGGGCGAATCCACAGGCGATAGATCAGCAGAGGAAGAGCATCGCCGTAGGCAATGACAATCCGGGGAATCGCCAATTGTGAATCAGACGTTTGAGGCAGACGTTTACCGAGGGCGAGGCCAACTTGATAGTCGCTAGATTGAAGGACTTGGTCTGATTCAGCATTCAAACTGCCATACGGATAACAAAACGAAACGGGATGCAGGCCCTCGGCCAGCATAGCTTCGTGGCACTCTCGAATTTGCTTTCGTTGCTCAGACCCATCTAGATCGCCCAATCGGAGATGGGACACTGTGTGGTTTCCAACTTCATGGCCCAGCTCCTGAATCTTCCTCAGGGAATCCCAACCGGCAAGGGGCCGCGCAAGTTCGCCTTCCCACTCGCTCGCTTTGCCTACAAAGCCGGAAACCACATAGACGGACATTGGCACTTGATGACGCTCGAGCACGGGAACGCCGTTATCGATGGTTGAGACAAAGCCATCGTCGAATGTGAAGCACACCGTTTTTTCCTCGGGCCATTGAACTAGATCTGACCCTTTCACAAAACGGTAGTTTCGCCGTTTGAAGAAACGAACATGGGAATCCAGACGATCAGGATGAATGTTAAGGCGACGCCCTTCTTTTGCCTCAGTTCCCACCTTGTGGTAGCAAAGCGTTGCCAGCTTCATCAGCCTCATCTTGACATCCAAAAAGATCGGTAGTGACGAATCAATATCGTCGCGCGTCCGATATGTGGCGACTTGCGCTAGACAAGAAGGGCCTCGCATCGCTAAAATGCTTGTGATCAGGAGCCGGGCACCGGCTCATCCGGAGTTAAATCGAATGATGGGTATGAAACGGATTCTTTCCGTCGGACTTGCCGTTAGCGTATTGGCTGCTATTGCGTATACGGACTTTGACGGACCGGCGCCTTTGGCATGGCGATGGCAACAACCGACCAACAGTTCGCCAGTTGGAAGTCCAACTGTCAGTGACGGCATCGCTTACGCGGCGGTAGGTTCTCGCATGTATGCGCTGGATAAGGAATCCGGCAACCAAAAGTGGAAGTACCCTTTGGTCGATCCGATCGAAGGCAGCTTCAAGTCAACGGTGATCTTGACTGATGGACTGGCGATAGCGGCGGCAAACAACAAGACCATCTATGCCGTGGACGCAAAGACCGGCGAAGCGAAGTGGTCCTACGTTGCTACAGCTCCCATTTATCGGGAGCCGGTACTCGCAAGCAAGTTTCTCGTATTCGCGTTGAGCGACAACACCTTGATGGCGATCAATGTCGCCGACGGTCAGCCTGCTTGGGCTCAGCCTGCCAAAGTATTCGACGGGTTCATGGGCCGACTGGCTTCCTATCAGAACAACGTTTACTACTTCACAAACAACTACGAAATGGTTTGCTATAGCGCAACCACCCAGAAAGAGATTTGGAAGCAAAGATTTTCTGTCCTGAGCCCTGATACAGAAGCTGTTAACCTGAGCGACACGCTCTATGTGAACTCCGGGTCCTATGTGATCGGCGTCAACGCAGTTTCTGGTCGAAAAATCTACGAGGCCAATTCAAACACCCAGCTGAGTTTCGCGCCCGCGGCAAATGGCGAAAGCGTTTTGGCGGTGGATCAAGATGGAAAAGCGAACATTTTCGGATCGAACGGAAGGTCGATCCTGAAAAAGCCCATCGAACTTGGTTCCCAGCCTGCGACGAAACCGTCCGTCGTTGGGAAGTTCTATGCAGTACCCACCCGAAATGGCGCTCTGAACCTCATCGATTCTAAGACTGGCGACGTTGTTTGGAGCTACTTAGTTAGACCCGTTGGAGATCCATCGGCTACGACTCCCGCTACCACGGGTGGCGGTGGACGAGGCGGACCTGGTGGAGGACTTGGTGGTCCTGGCGGCGGCCAACCACAAACGAATCCCACCCGAGTGTTAGCAGTGCCTGCAGCGGGCCCGGCGGTTCTGGATGGAGACACGTTGTTCCTATTGGCCATCGACGGTAGCCTGCTGGCATTCGACAAGAATCTAGGCGTTGATCTCACTCCGCCGGGCGTGAAGATGCAATGGCCCGGCGCCGGCGACATGGTGAATGGACAGCCACCGCTTGAATTGATCTTTAAGATTGAAGATGAAGCCTCTGGCATCAACAACAAGACTTTGAAGATCGATGTCGATGGCGAGGCAATGGAGTTCGAGTTTGGCCGAGACGGCATTGCGGTCGTTCGTATTTCCAGCTTAGGCAAGAACAAGCCGCTCACCAATGGTCGAAAAACGATCACAGTGAGCGTTGCCGACTGGCTTGGCAATCAAAGTAATGCCAAGTTTGCCCTGATCATCGACAACACGCTTAGGCCCCTTGCAAGGCCCACAACCGGCAATAACCAGGGTGGACCTGGCGGTCCAGGCGGCCCAGGCGGTGGTAGAGGCGGTGGAGCCGGTGGTGGCGACGGCCGATAGATGAACCCTATACTCTGTCAGGCTCTGCTTCAGGCAGAGTTGCCGACAGGAAAGGGCCGAGCTCTTCTTAAGGAGCTCGGCCCTTTTGGTGATTTGGCATTTGATCGGCTGAGGAGCCACTCTTCCTTGTCTGTGACCGAGAAGAAAAGAATGTCGGTTTGCAGTTTAGAGTCACTTCAAGCAGCTCTCAGATTAGGTGTCGTGTCAGTAGGTTTTAGCGAATTTTCCGAATCGCTCAAAAACTGGCCAGAGAATCCTCCGGGTCTGTTTGTTTGGGGGGATTGGAAATGTGCCCTAGAACCGACCGTAGCGATCGTCGGTACGCGCGGAGCCAGCACTTACGGTAAGGCGGTGTCGACAAAGTTTGCGGAAGCGTTTGCTAGAGCGGGCGTCACCGTGATCAGCGGGGGCGCGATTGGCATCGATGCGGCTGCTCATAAAGGCGCAATGGCGGTTGAGGGAAAGACGATCGCAGTGCTGGCGGGTGGAGTCGACCGCCTTTATCCCGCGCTCCACAGGGGGCTGTTCCAGCAGATCAGAGGCGGGAATGGCTGTCTTGTCAGCCAGTTTGCGTGCGGAACCAAGCCCGATGCCTTTCGTTTTCTAGGGCGAAACCATTTGATTGCGGCGTTGAGCCTTGCGGTGGTCGTCATTGAAGCTCCCGAACGGTCAGGAGCCATTCATACCGCCCATCGAGCCAACGAGCTTGGGAAACAGGTTTTCGTTGTGCCGTCAAACATTGAGAATCTGAACTTCAGGGGCTCGCATGCTCTGATTCGCGATGGCGCGGCGCTTGTAGACCACCCGGATCAAGTTCTCAACTCAATCGGTGTTAAGCCTGCCCTAGATATACCGTTTGAAAAGCCGATGGGAAGTGTGGCGCAAAAGATTCTGGGCGTCCTATCGACGTCGCCGTTAGCGGTTGAGTTCATTTTGGAGCGGAGTGGTCTGCCAATGTCGGACGTCATTAGCGAGTTAACAATCCTGGAGCTAGAGGGCCGAATCATTCATGATGCTGGAGGTTACGCGGTTAAGCCATGACTCGAGTCTATGATTTTTTGGGCCCTGAGGGGTTCGGTACATACGAAGTGGTTTGGGATGGACCCACATTTCGGAAGGTCAGCGCACCCCCAAAAGCTCTACTCATTCCAGGCTTTGTCGACATCCACATTCATGGCGCCTTTGGTTTCGACTTCATGTCTGCGACGATGTCGGAGATGGCTATCCTTTGCGACAGGCTGGAGGCGGAAGGATACGAAACCTTCCTTCCCACAACCGTAACTTCATCTCCGTCGGTTGTTTCGAAGGCGATCTCTAACCTTCCCGATCACCCCATGATCGGTGGGTTCCATTTAGAGGGCCCTTTCCTAAGTCCTGACTACCCCGGCGCACAGCCCCCATCCGAAATTGTCGATCCCCCCATCGGCGATTCTGAGTGGGATGCGATTCTGAACGATCCCAGGCTAAGGCTCGTGACCTTGGCTCCAGAAAGGCCACATGCGTTGGATTTGATTTCGCGCCTGATGAAGCGGGGAGTGCTTGTTAGCATGGGGCACACTAACGCGACTTTCGACGAGGCTCGGCGGGGATTCGAGTTTGGGGCCAGCCACACAACTCACACCTTTAATGCCATGAGGCCCCTTCATCACCGGGAAGCTGGCGCGGTCGGCTACGCACTCTCAACCGACGGACTTTCAACCGAGCTAATCTACGACCGCATCCATGTGGTCGAAGAAGCCGCTCGCCTCCTGATTAGGTCTAAGCCAATCGACAAGGTCCTTGCGGTCAGCGATAGCACAATGGCGACAGGACTGTCGGCGGGGAAAAAGATCAAAATGTGGGGGCTAGACTGCATCGTCGGCCGGAAGGAAGTGCGCCTAGCGGACGGCGGAGCGCTCGCAGGAAGCGCCATCACGTTGCTCGATGCGTTCCGCAACCTGCACGAAGATTTTGGAGCCGAGACCGCAATCCGGGCTTGCTGCGTCAACCCCAGACTCTCAATGGGCTGGCCCGCTGCGCCAAGGGTTTATTTGGAGCTGGACAAGAGGCTCGAGATTGTCGAGAGAAGGGTCGCTCGCTAAGTGTGGGTCGCTTTTCGAAGTCGATCCCAGACTGCCTCCCACTCAGGAGTATTGGGCGGAGCCTGAATGACGATTCGTCCACTTCCCAACGAGTCTAGGCGGTGAAGCGCATCGTACAGTTCCGCCCCATAGCGGCGTGGATCGGCCGACATTTGGATCTGGTTCAAGTTCTGGGGAACCCGAAACGTAAGCCCAGCATCCTTTTCGCCAAGCTCTGAAACCAATATCGCTGGAGTCTGCGGAGCGTAGTGACGGCGGTACATGCCCGGTGACCGCTTAACATCAGGTTCCAAGGAATCTGCGACTGGCATTCCAAGGATAGCTTCGATATCGGCCCGAGAAACTGTGCCGGGCCTCAGGATTCGAGGTTCGGCTCCAGTGCAATCCAACACCGTGGATTCTAGGCCAACATCGCAGGTACCCCCATCCATGAGAATCTCCACGTGGTTCGCGAGTTGCGGATCAATGTGCTCGGGCCTTGTCGGCGACAGCGCCATGAACCGATTGGCGCTCGGCGCAGCCAAGGGAACTTGGGCAGCTTGGATAACCCTCAACGCGATTCCGTGGGCCGGCATCCGCACCGCGACGGTATCCAAAGAGGCCGTGGTCACATTTGGAACAGCGGGGTTCTTGGCAAGGACAAGGGTTAGCGGCCCGGGCCAGAACTTGTCCATCAACGCTTCAGCGAAGTCAGGAACATGGCTAACGAGTTCATACACATCATTCCTTGCCGCGATATGAACGATGAGGGGATTATCGGATGGTCGGCCCTTAGCGGTGAAA
>JACMJO010000378.1 GCA_014380605.1 Fimbriimonadaceae bacterium
CAAGGATGGGAACGCCATCCCAGGAGCTAGGGTCCAAAAGGTCTACAACCTCATCGACATGGGACTTGCGTGGAGGCATGGCGTAACCGAGGAGCCCGAATTTGTCGCCCTCATGAAAGAGATTCGGGCGATCTATCCGACCCTATAATCTGCCGACAATCTAAGATTAGGTAGATTCAAGTAGGCGAGATTGAATGAAGAGACCCAGCAAAATCAAAGAAGCGTTCCTTGAGGGCTTCAATACGGTTGGTCTCGCGGGCGCCGCCGCTCTGTCGGTGGCGTTGCTGAATCCGCTCCCCTTACTTGGCGCCCTTGTGGTGGAAGCTGCCTATCTTCTGTTCGTGCCAGATTCAAAATGGTATGAGCGACGGCTGGCATCGAAGTATGACCAAGAGGTCATCGACCGCCGCGTCAAGCTCCGGGATCAGATATTCCCAAGCCTGGGATCCCAAATGCAAGCCCGGTTTTCTCGCCTAGAAATGATGCGAGACCAGATCGGCACCCAAACGCTCGATGGCCGCATGATCTTCCGGGAGGTCCTTCGCAAACTGGACTACCTCTTGGAGAAGTTCCTGCATTTCGCGAGCAAGGAAGTTCAGTTTGAGAACTACCTCCGGTCGGTTCTAGATGAGGTCAAGCACGGCCCCGTAATCGCTCCGCCGGTTCAAAAACGGCCCAATAAAAAGATCGTCTTCCAGATCGAGGACATGTCCGACCGCGACGAGTGGGTGAAGGACACGGTAAACATAATCGCCGATAAGTACACCGGCGAAATTGAGGGGATCGAGGAGCTACTATCGAGGGACGAAAACCTTCACAACCAAGCGGTTTTGGAGAAACGGAAAGAGGTTCTCACCCGCAGGAGCCAGTATGTGGTTCGGATTGGGGAGAGCCTGATCAACGTGAGCCATCAGCTTCACTTGATGGAGGATACTTTCGGGTTGATCAACGACGAAATTCGGGCGAGATCGCCGGAACAGGTTCTGGCAGACATCGAGGACGTCGTCTTCCAAACCGACAGCCTCACTGCAACCTTGGAAGATGTTGCGCCGTTTGACGTTATGCCCTTAGAGGACGGAGCCAGGAAGCTATACAATGCTCCCAACGAGAAATAGAAAATGATTCGCGATACTCTTAAGAAAGCGGCTGGACTCTTTGTTGAATTTGAAGAGGACCCCAATGCCCCCGTTCCTGAAGCCAAGCCCACTGAAGCATGGAATGTGATGACGGCGGATTCGCCAGAGCCTGCGAGGCCTAAACCCAAAACCGTCGAGCAGATCGTTCGTGAACAGCCGGGCCCGAACCTGGATGAGATCAAAGTTCCTCAAACGGCTGCTACCGCGCCGCCCATCCCTGCCGAACCGGTCATGAGGTCCGATGGGTCGATCAACTACGAATCCATCTACAAGCTTGCCAACCTTCCTGCCGTCGCATTCACCGCCGAACAGATTCTCGAACTCTTTGCCAGCCTGCCTGCCGATTTGCCCTTGGAAAGCAAGCGAGCGACAATTCGCGTCACGCTCGGAGCGATGGCCAAATCTCTTGGAGTGACAACGGAACAGATCGTCGCGGACGCTTCCAGGAAGCTGGCGGCTTTGGCTGCCTATAACGAGAGCTTCTCCAAGCAAGCCGACGACTATACGGCAAAGGGCGAAATCGAAATCATCACCTTGGAGCAACAGATCGCGGAGAAGAAGCAAGCCATACAGGACGCAAAAGCGAAGCAGACATCCATGCGCGAAGCGTGCACGACGGAAGGCGATCGGCTTGACGACGTTTTGGAGTTTTTCACTCTAGACGTTCCGCCCAGCAAGTTGGCATGAATGGCCCCGACCAAACTGCAAGCTCGGTAGCGTCACCGTGTCGCAAGATCTGTCAACTTGGCAACGAAGACACTTGTCTTTGGTGCCTTCGCACTTTGGATGAGATCGCTCGGTGGACGCAGATGTCCGACAGAGAAAAGATGCAAGTCTGGGAGCGTGTGGGCGACTCCATAGAGTAACTTCGCGGAATGCCGGAGCTACCGGACATCATTGCCTACCAAGAAGCCATTCAGCGCGTTGCACTGGGTTGCAGACTGGTGAAGGCCAGGATTTACCGCCCTTTCCTCGTTCGCTCCATCGAGCCTACGGTTTGCGCCCTTGAGGGCCGCGAACTAGCATCCGTTGAAAGGATCGGCAAACGCTTGGCATTAGGCTTCGGTGACGACCTCTTCCTAGTCTTCCATCTCATGATCGCGGGGCGTTTTTTGTGGGCGCACCAGCCGCCACCAAAGCCATCCAAAAGCGATCTAGCATCGTTTGAATTCGAGTCTGGAACGCTCGTAATGACGGAAGCCGGTACCAAGCGACGCGCATCCCTGTACGTTGTGCGCGGCCGTGCCAATCTAGCCGAGCATGATCGGGGCGGCGTAGACCCAATCGACGGCGATGCGGCATCTTTTGCGAAAGCTCTCACTCTCGAGAATCGAACCTTGAAACGGGTCCTCACCAATCCGAGCATCTTCAGCGGAATCGGCAACGCCTACTCGGATGAAATTCTCTTTGCCGCTCGGCTCTCTCCCGTGCGGTTGACTGGCAGTCTTGGTCCCGAGGACATCGAACGGTTGCGAATCGCCACTAGGGAGACGTTGCTTCACTGGACCGACGTCCTTCGAAGGGAGTTCAAGTCCAAGTTCCCGGGCCGGGGACAGATCACCGCTTTTCGTGACGACTTCAACGTTCATGGCCGATTCGGAGAGCCTTGTAACGACTGCGGAATGCCCATCCAACGAATCGTCCATGCAGAGAATGAGACCAACTACTGCGCCCGATGCCAGAACGAAGATCGGGTTTTGGCAGATCGGGCCCTGTCGCGTCTGTTGAAAGAGGACTGGCCGAGAACGATCGAAGAGATGGTTGGGGATTAATCTCTTAGCGTCCCTTGCATTCTGGCCAACGCTGTGATAGTCTGTTAGTTAGTCAACCAACTCAGCCATGACAGAAGCGTTAAAGACAAGAGACCGGATCATCGAAGCTGCGCGGGATTTATTTCTCAATCAGGGATACAACTCGACGGGGCTTGCCCAGATCACACAGCATGCTGGGGTGAAGAGCGGAAGCCTTTATTACTTCTTCCCGACGAAGGAAGACCTGCTCATCGCAGTGCTCGACTTCTACCGAGCAAACATCTACGAGGGCCTGCTCAAGTACACCTACGAGCGGATTTCCGATCCGCTGGAGCGGGTCTTCGGCGTACTCGACGGCTACCGCCAAATGCTCTTGATGACCAATTTTGAGATGGGGTGCCCAATTGGAAACTTGGTTTTGGAAGTGACCAACAGCCACCCCAGCGTCAGGCCTTTGATGAACACGAACTTCGACCAATGGGTCGATGCCATAGACGAGTGCTTCAAGGCATCCAGCAGGATTCCCGAGACGGTGGACACGCGCGATCTCGCCGTCTTCACCCTCACTACGATGGAAGGCGCCGTCATGCTGGCTCGCAGCTATCGCGATATCCGTCCGTTCGACCAGGCAATCGTCCAGTATCGGGACTACGTTGAACGCCTGGTAGCCGACGAAATGGAATGGTCTCGGCCAC
>JACMJO010000379.1 GCA_014380605.1 Fimbriimonadaceae bacterium
TGCGAAGGGGCCACCATCTATGTCACCTGCCAGCCCTGCAACAACTGCGCCAAGATGATCATCAACGCGGGTATCAAGCGGGTCATCTACCAAGGCGAATACCCTGACGATTTCAGCCTTGAGCTCTTTCGCGAGTCCAAAATGGAAGTCTTTCAATACCGGGAAGGCGTCCTAGAGAAGGTGGACCTCTAAAGCGATGGATGCGCTTTTAGCCCTTGCTGAACAATCTCCTAAGTTTTGGGGCGGCTTTCGCTATCCCCTGCTCACCGGTCTCATCGCGCTGTTGATCACCTGGGCGCTCACCCCCCTGGTTCGCAAAATGGCCTTCAAGCACGGGGCCATCGACGATCCCAAGCGTGACGACCGCCGCATCCACAAAGAGCCCCTGCCACGGTGGGGTGGCATCGCGATCTTTGTGGGCATTGCGGTGGCTATCATTGCCGTTCTCCCGTTCGCATTTCCCACGACAAACCCGTATCCGCTATATCTGATTGGAATATTAGTGGTAGGAGCCTGCCTGGTGGTCGCCGGAGTCCTCGACGACCTCTACCAATACTCCGCCAAGATCCAACTGGCCATCCTGCTTGGAGCTGGAGTGGCCATACAATTCTTCGATGGAACCATTGGCCGAATCCACATCAAAACCATTGGCGTTCCCTTCACAGACCAGTACATACCCCTCCTCTGGGCCGCAATCCCTCTCACCGCCATCTATATCTTCATCGTGACTAAGACGATGGACACAATCGACGGCGTAGATGGCCTTGCCTCGGGAATTGCCGCAATCTCTGCCGGAACCCTTATGACGATCGCTGTCTATGAGGGCCAGCCCCGGGTTGCCATTATCGCCGCAGCCGTCGGCGGAGCTTGCATCGGATTCCTTCGCCACAACTACAACCCCGCCAAGATCATCATGGGGACCGGCGGAGCGTATATTCTCGGCTTCATGCTCGCCTGTCTGAGTATTGTCGGAGCCGTAAAGACTGCCGCCGCTCTGACCCTCATCATCCCGATTTTCGTATTCGGCGTGCCCATTTTCGATGCTATCCAAGTGGTCATCCGTCGCAAGCTCAGCGGGGTTCCCATCACTCAAGCCGATAAGCGCCACCTGCACCACCAACTGCTCAAGCGAGGCCTCTCTCAGCGCCAGACTGTCTGGGTTCTCTATCTAGCCGCTGCAGCGCTCTGCGGCGCTCTCATCTTCATCATCCTGACTAACCATGGCTAAGCCCCGAATCGTCTGCGTAGTCGGGACCCGCCCGGAAGCCATCAAGGTTGCGCCCGTGGTCCAAGAGCTGAGGCGATTCGGGGATGTGGACACCTTCCTCGTTTCCACTGGCCAGCATCGGGAGATGCTCACCCAATCCCTTGCCGCCTTTGGCCTGAAACCGGATGAAGATCTGGGCATCATGCAGCACGGCCAAACACTCGCCCAAGTCACGGCCCGCGCGATCGAAGGGTTGGACGGGATTCTAGCTAAGCACGAACCCCAAATGGTCCTGGCCCAAGGCGACACCACCACGACTTTTGTTGCCGCCCTCAACAGCTTCTATCGACAAATCCCGTTTGGGCATTTAGAAGCAGGTTTACGAACCGAAACTATATCAAATCCATTTCCAGAGGAGTTCAACCGCCGCGCCGCAAGTTTGGTCGCAAACCTACACTTTCCTCCAACTCAATGGTCTGCCGACAACCTCTTAAAGGAGGGCCATCCTGCTGACTCCATCTTCGTCACCGGCAACACGGGGATCGACGCGGTCCTCCAAATGGGCAGCAAAACCGAAAGCGAGTGGTTCCCCGAATGGACGGGTCGGATCGTCTTGCTTACCACCCATCGTCGCGAAAACTGGGGCGGGCCCCAGCGCCAAATCGCCCACGCTGCCCTCCGCCTTCTGGACGACTTTGAGGATGTTCTCTTGGTCGTCCCGATGCACAAGAATCCGGCCGTCCGGGAAACCCTCACTGGTGTCCTAGGCAACCATCCTCGAGCCCGATTGACCGAACCGCCCGACTATGGCGACTTTGTTCCCCTCATGAAGCGAAGCCATCTCATCCTCAGCGACTCCGGCGGCGTTCAGGAAGAGGCTCCGGCTTTCGGAATTCCGGTCCTGGTTCTTCGCGATACCACCGAGCGGCCCGAGGGTTGCGAAGCCGGCACCGCCAAGCTGGTGGGTACCGAGGAGAATCGCATCTATACAGAAGCTCACGTTCTTCTGAGCAACGACCACGCCCACCGGATGATGGCCCAAGCCGTCAGCCCGTATGGCGACGGTAAAGCCTCCGCCCGAATTCGCTACATAGTCCTCCAGCGCCTTGGGATAGATAGCCCCGAGGTGCCGATGTGGACCTAGCGCAAGGCGTTGTCTACGGTCTGCTCCAGGGCCTCACCGAATTTCTTCCAATCAGCAGCACAGCCCACATCCGTATCGCACCCGCTTTGCTCGGCTGGCAAGATCCTGGAGCTGGATTTACGGCAGTTATCCAGCTTGGAACGGTCCTCGCCGTCCTGATCTACTTTGCTCGAGACCTTGGCAAGGCCCTCACTGCGTGGACCAAGACTTTGACCGGTCAAAACCAAGACGCGCCCGATGCTCGCATGGGCTGGGCGATCTTCTGGGGGACCATCCCGATCGTCGTCTTGGGATTCCTGGGTCAGAAGTGGATCAAGGGTGAATTGCGATCGCTCTGGGTCATCGCGACCACCCTCATCGTCATGGGCATCCTTATGGCGGTTGCGGAATATGTGGGGAAGAAGCATCGACTGTTCGCCTCTGTTCAAGCTAAGGACGGTTGGATCGTGGGTGCCTGGCAGGCGCTTGCCCTAATCCCGGGAATGAGCCGTAGCGGCAGTTCCATTACAGGTGCGCTCTTCGCCGGGTTCGACCGGGCAACCGCTGCCAGGTTTTCCTTCCTACTGAGCGTCCCCAGCGTTTTAGCCGCTGGGCTGAAGGAACTTTGGACCGAACGTCATAACCTCCTTGAGGGTGGCAACTTAACTCCTACAATTGTTGCCACTGCCGTCTCCTTCGTCGTGGGCTATGCGAGCATTGCCTTCCTCATGAAGTTCATCCAGAAGCGTGGCATCATGCCGTTTGTGGCCTACCGAATCGCTCTAGGCGCCTTGCTCATTTTGCTCCTGGCCAATGGCACCCTTAGCCCAATGGCCGGTATCGTGAAGTAGCCGATGTTCTGGAAGAAGCAGACCCCTGGACTCCCGCCGGAGTGGATGATCGTTGGCCTCGGAAATCCGGGCGGGGAGTACAAGGGCACTCGCCACAACGTTGGCTTTGAGGTGGTGGACCGCCTCGCTGAAGCGCATAAGATCAAGATCGCCCGAGCCAAGCACCGCGCCCTCACCGCACTCGGCAAGATCGAGAGCACTCAGGTTCTGCTTGTCAAGCCGCTAACCTACATGAACCTCAGTGGTCAAGCCGTTGCGCCCTTAGCAAGAGATCACGAACTGAAGCCCGATAGGATTTTCGTCGTCGCGGACGATCTTGATCTCCCCGTTGGTACGTTGAGGATCAAACTTGGCGGCAGTGCTGGTGGCCACAACGGACACAAGTCTCTAATCCAGTATTTGAAGTCGCAAGACTATCCCCGCCTCAAGATCGGCATCGGCAAAACCAAACGCGACGGCACGATCGACCATGTCCTGGGCTCGTTCGACAAGGAGGAACGTGAACTTGTCGATGCCGCCATCAAGGCCGGCCTAAAAGTTTGCCAAGCCCTCGCTCAAGGCGGCATCCAAGCCGCGCTTAGGGTGGTCGAAGAGTACAACAAGGACTAAGCCAGCTCTCCACGCTCTAATTCCATCACCCGTTCCGTCGGATGATCGTGCCGACGCATCTCCACCGAAACGCCTTCCCCATCACCTCCCTCACCCAATTCAACCAATCATCTCCATCATCCCGGGAAAGGTATCTTCAACAATCATGCAGGCGGATCAGGCAAAGCGGGTAGGCAAAAAGCTCGGATGTGGGGTCTGTGGCTGCCTCACGACCATCCCTGTGTTCGTCGGGGCGATCGTCTATTTCACCGTCTTCTCCAACTTCTGCGCTCGAATCATGGGAGAAGAAACCCACTCCATCTCGGGCGATCCCAAGAGATTTGACCCAGTCGCCGCCATTCCAGAAGTCAGGGCAAAGGTGGGAAGCAAGGCTATCCTCGTTTCATTCAATGCCACCTCGGTCCGATCCGACGGCACCATGGATCTCAATGCCACCTACAGCCCGGCTCCAAGCGCTGACTACTCCTTCGTTGTTCCGCTCGACAAAGCTCCCGAGGATCAAACTGCCCCTCCGATTGGCGCGGGCCGCGGGCCGGACGATGTCTGGATTCAGCGGGTTTCGGTAAAAGTCTATCAACCGGGCCAGCGTCGCCACGTCTCGCGATCGAGCGGAAGTAGCCGGTCATCTTATTCCTACACCAACGAAGGCATGGACGTCGATCGGCACAGCCCGCGCATGGAGAAGCTGGAAAAGGGGGTAACCGACCTAAAGCTGACTCCCAAACAGATGTGGGAAATAGCCGGAAAACTCGATGCTAACAAAGAAGCCGTGGCCACCATCAAGTTCGCAGGAGATCACTACGAGTTTGATATCGTCGGCACCGATATCCACCTGCGTTGGGATGGAAGCGGAAAGCTACAGCACTTCTGGTTGAAAGACCATCAAAAACGCAAATTGGGCATCGAGGACAACTAAATCGATCCTACGCCAGCCAGGAGTGTCTAAGCCATGTCCTAATGACTTCTCACCTCCGCCCACGACATAATGTTTTGCATGTCAAAGACCGGTGACGTGATGCTTCGTATCGAGCTAGAGGATGGGCAAGACCCGGAGCTTCTCGAGCGGCTCACAAACGAGATCAGAGAGCACCTTTTGGAAGCCGAGGTCGCGGAGTCGGTTTCGTCGCAAAGCGGGGAGGCTCCCGCAGGGTCAAAGTCGGCCGAGTGGCTCGAAATCGGCGCCTTGTCGCTCCAGCTTTTTGTCTACAGCATCAAAGCCGTCCACATCGTTAAGGAGGCATTGCATGCTCGAGGGCTCAAGGGGTCCCTGGAAGCTGGCAACGGAGCTCAACTGAACCTGGCTACCGCTAGTGCAGGCGAGCAGGAACAGTTCATCCAGTCCGCCCAGTGAATATGCCATGGGTCGTCGCCGCGCCCTTCTAATCGCTTGCTCAGAATACAGCGACCCTAAGCTGCTCTCGCTTGCCGGAGCCCTTGCCGACGTTCGGACCCTAAGCGTCGTCCTCTCCAATCGCGAGATCTCCGATTTCGAAGTAGAAATATTGGAGAACCCTAGCAGCTACGAGTTGAGCCACGCCTTGGAGCGGTTCTACATGGAGACCAAGCTGCACGACGTGGCGCTGGTCTACTGCTCGTGCCACGGCGTCAAGTCTGTGGACGGCCGCCTCTTCCTCGCCGCCACCAACTCCGACACCAACTACTTGGCCTCGACTGCCGTACCTGCATCCTTCCTTCAGGATCAAATTCTCGCCTGCCGATCAAAGCAAAAGGTGTTGGTATTGGACTGTTGTTACGCTGGGGCCTTCTTGCGAGGCTCCAGGCACCGCGCCGCCGCAACCGTTCCCCTGTCTGATGCCTTCTCAGGAGGGAAGGGAACTGTCTACATTGCGAGCAGTGGCGCAACCCAATACTCCTGGGAAGGAGATCACGTTGAAGGCAGCCCTCAGCCATCGCTTTTTACGCAATGCCTCATCGAGGGCTTGGAAACCGGCGAGGCTGACTTGGACAAAGATGGACTTATCGGAGTTCGCGAGTTGTTCGACTACGTTGTAGATAAACTCCCCGATAGGACTCCCCACCAACGGCCCGAGTTTTCCGCCCAAGAGTACGTCGAGATCTATCTCACCAGGACCCCCCTTCTCCCAACTATGGAGGAGCCGGAAGTCGAGGTGAGCGATGATCCAGACGCTGAGTCCGTCATGCCCTTGGCAATAGAGAGTCCTCTCAAAGAGGATGTGCCCGAAGAAAAGCCATTCGGGCCACCAAGTCAATTCGATTTTCCGGACTCCCAGATTGATCAAAGCTCGGAAACGACAGCAACCTCGATACCAAGCCCCCCGGTTGTCAAGTTGCCGGACCGACGTGCTCCCGATTTGCGGTGGACTTTGGGGGCGCTGGTTGGAGTCGTTTTGATCGCGGCCTTTTTCGGGCTGAAGGCTCTCCTTCCAAAACCAACAAACGGAGGTTCTACTCCTATAAAGGGAGCCCCGACCAAATTTGAGTCGGCTCCTGTATTCGAAGACTTTTCCGCCACATTCACCAAACAGGCGGGCGCGGACCACGCCTATCTCATGAACGTCCGATGGAACGTGAGGAATGCCAACGAACTCCTGCTTGAGTGGCCAGACGGTTTAACCAAGGTGGCCCCTTCGGGAACCCATGTGATCGACATTCTGAAGTTTATCAACGGAAGGGGCACGGTGGTGAGCCTCGCTGCTGCAGAGTATGGGTTCGCAGAAGAGGTCAGGAAACTCCAAATCTATCGTGTTTGCAGTAAAGGAGGACAACGGGCCGGAAGCAACTGTCCGTACGAAGACTGGGAGTATGCCGCCGCTCCTCCCGAGGCTGTGGGAATAAAGAGCTACTGCGCTTACCACAATTCCACCGGCGGATAAACCGATTGACAATCATCAGTAAGTTCCAGTATCCACAGCTCTGTGAAGTGCTGGATATCTTCCGTTTCAATCGCACGACACTTCATGCCCGCGGTCCCAATCCTGCTCATCGCCCTGGGGATTTGGCTGATCTCCAAGCCGCTAAACAGTGGCCTATTCTCAAAAAATGTTGGTTGACATTCTCGGGTTTTGAGCAGCTTCTCCATAGCGATGAAAATTTCAAAATGTTTTGGCGTTTCAGCCGAGGCCCCAATCACTACGAGGTGTAGTAATTGCAAAGCTGTAAACGTATAGTCTTGCCAGGGAACGTGGAATCGAAGCACCCTGAACCTACGCTCGGTTGCGGACGGTTCTGCGCTTTCGGCAAGAAGTAGCAGGACATGAACCCATGCGGCTAGAATAAACCCCTCATGGCCCATGCCCCTGCCGCTGACCGAGGAATTTGGAAGGTCATCTTCGCCTCCTCCGCCGGCACCCTCATCGAGTGGTACGACTTCTACATCTTCGGCAGCCTGGCCACTATCATCGCGAGCCAGTTCTTTCCGAAGGGTAACGACGTCGTCAACTTGCTCTCAACTCTGGCGATTTTTGCCACCGGATTCGTGGTGAGGCCGTTTGGGGCGCTCGTTTTTGGTCGGATGGGCGATCTGATCGGCAGAAAGTACACCTTCCTCCTGACTCTCATGATGATGGGTGTGTCGACGTTTGCAATTGGCCTTATCCCGGGATAAGGCCAATTGCAAACGTCGACACA
>JACMJO010000380.1 GCA_014380605.1 Fimbriimonadaceae bacterium
CGTTGACGATTTCGCCCCCGTTGGGGTGCAGGACTTGTCCCGTCATGTAACTGGAGTCTTCCGATGCCAAAAATACAAAGCTTGGCGCTACCTCAACCGGTTGGCCGACACGTTCCAACGGAGTGTCTTCCCCAAATGAGGCGACCTTCTCTTTATCGAACGTCGCGGGGATCAATGGCGTCCATATCGGTCCGGGCGCGACGGCGTTGACCCTTATCTTCCGCTTAGCAAGGTTCTGTGACAGCGACCTTGTAAAAGCGACAATAGCTCCCTTGGTCGCGGAGTAATCGAGCAATCCCGGACTCCCGGCATAGGCAGTAACGGAGGCCGTGTTGATGATCGCAGAACCTTCCTTCAAATGCGGCAAGGCCGCCTTGGTCAGATAGAAGAATGAAAAAACGTTGGTCTGAAATGTCTTCTCAAGTTGTTCCTGCGATATGTCTTCGATCGACTCCTGTGGATGTTGCTCAGCCGCATTGTTGACCAATATGTCGAGCTGGCCCAGCTCTGCAACAACGTCCCTGACAAGCTTTTGGCAGAAGCCTTCGCTACCAATGTCGCCAGCCACGGCGTAACACTTGCGACCAATCTCTTCGACGGCTTGCTTGGTTTCCTTGGCATCCCCGTGCTCGTCTAGATATGAGATCGCGACATGGGCGCCCTCTCTGGCGAATGCGATCGCCACCGCCCGGCCAATTCCGCTGTCGCCGCCCGTGATCAAAGCAACCTTATCCTTGAGCCTCTTGCCGCCAGTTTCACCGAGGTCGGCAATCGGCTTCGGCGTCATTTGCGATTCGATACCGGGTTGGCGAGACTGGGTCTGGGCAGGAATATCCGTTGGAAAGGTCTGGGTACTCATGCAATGACTGACGACAATCGGAAGGCTTGCAGCGAGAACACTTTTGGACATTTTATGGATTTCTTATCGAAGCTCAGGCACAAGCATCGCTGAAACCCCAGAGGTGGAAGTCTATCAATGCTGAGGGCCATTGCCGACTAGGCAATGGAAAAAATCAATGCTTGTTATTTACAAGGTTCAAGGCAGCGTGTTCGACGTGAATGAGGTCCACGAGATACCGTCGGTGGGAGAGGTCGTCACGATAGAGGAGATAGACTTCGTTATCTCGAACCTGTCGCTGCCGTCGTCTCCCATTAACGTGACCGGCTTGCCGGTACTAAACCTCTTGCCGATTGTCGCCTGCGGCATCGATCTTTAGCCCGTCGATTCGCTATCTCGAATATCAGCAATCGACTCCATGGGGTTTAACTCGACAATAGAATTCTCGACTCCCTCGGGACTACCAAACTCTGGGTCCTCGTCAAGGATATCGGCCGGGTAGAACTCTGGGTCGATAGCCAAATCGGGGATGTTCTTATTCTCTCGCCCGAAATCTTCTCGTAAATCAGGCGGAACCTCTACAACCGCCTGCTCGGTGTCGATCGGCATAGCTAGGTCAGGCTGAAGAGGCGGCTGAGGATCTGTCGCATTTCGCATGGTCCTTCATAGACGATGATCATGTGGAGAGTGGAGACTATTTTTCGTCAGTCGGCAACTCTGCGCCCGTCGCATTTCGGGCCAAGGTCGGGCTACAGTAGGAAGATAAACTAATTGTATTGTCGGACCCGCTCAATCGCGCTCCGCATTGCCCCTTCAAAGACTGACCATGAGCACCCAAAAGAAAACCCAGCCATCCAGACGAGAATTCCTAAAAGCCGCCGGAGGCGTTGCCGCCGCGGCAACCTTGCCCACATTTGCCTTCCCCACTGTACATCCGCAAGGTAGCGACGAGATTCGGTTGGCATTGGTCGGATGCGGGGGACGCGGCGGCGGGGCGGCGGCTAACGCGCTGTCCACCACGAGTGGACCCGTGAAGCTGGTGGCGATGGCCGACGTCTTCCAAGATCGGCTTGACGACACGTTCAAGAATCTCGATAAGGGGTTCAAGAAGACGATGGACGTGCCCAAGGATCGCCAGTTCATCGGCTTCGATGGCTACAAGAAGGCCATGGATTGCCTGAAACCGGGCGACGTCGTCATCCTGACCACGCCTCCCGCATTCCGATGGGTCCACTTCCAGTACGCCATCTCCAAAAAGCTCAACGTCTTCATGGAGAAGCCAGTAACAGTCGACGGTCCTACCAGCAAGAAGATGTTTGCGCTCGGTGAGCAAGCAAGCGCCGCCGGATTGAAAGTCGGCGTTGGCCTCATGTCCCGCCACGCGCCTTGGCTTCAGCAACTCCATGAGCGGGTTCAAAACGGCGAGCTTGGCGAGATCATCTTGATGCGCGGGTATCGGATGCACGGTCCCGCCGCCACTTTTGAGTCCACTCCAAAGCCGGACGGAATCAGCGACCTCGAGTACCAGATTCGTCGCTTCCATAGCTTCCTCTGGTGCAGTGGTGGATGCTTTAACGACTTCTACATCCACATCGTCGATCAGGGCTGCTGGATGAAGAATGCTTTGCCGGTGAGCGCCCAGGCTATCGGTGGGCGGCACTATAAGCAAAGCCCCGAGGGCCTCACATTTGTGGATCAGAACCTGGATACTTACGGAGTCGAGTACACCTTCCCCGACGGCACCAAGTTCTTCTTCGATGGCCGTTGCATCGAGGGCGCCTACGGTAAATTCTCAAGCTATCTCCACGGCACGAAGGGGGTGGCGATCGCTTCCAGGGCCAACGACTGCGGCGGGCCATCATCCATCTACAAGGGCCAGAAGATGACTCCCGAAAGCCTCCTTTGGCAATCCACCGACCGAAGTAACCCTTACCAGAACGAGTGGGACGAGCTGATGAAAGCCATTCGAGGCAATAAGCCGTTCAATGAGGTTAAGCAGGGTGTCAACGCGAGTCTGGTCTCCAGCATGGGCCGCATGGCCGCGCATACCGGTCAGGAGATCACTTACGACGCAATGCTCAACTGCGAGCACGAATTCGCGCCGAACGTCGATAAGCTGACGCTAGGCTCGCCATCGCCGTTGATGCCCGAGGCCAATGGAAGGTATCCGATCCCTCAGCCTGGAATCAAGACGACGAAAGAGTATTGAAAGTTAGGGACGAGGGAACAAGGGACAGAGGGAATAAGGGGATTGGTGGGTGGCTCCAAAATCTCCTCTTCCCTCTTCCCTCTGTCCCTATTCCCTTATTCCCTCGTCCCTTTAAGGACCCTCAAGTAGCTCTTCACGCCTCGATACTTCTTTAGGAAGCTCGCGTGCTTGTCTTCCCCGAGAACGGTAAGGACCTTCGACAACGGGTCCGAGGTGAGCCCTTCTTTCGCGATGATCGTAGCTTGGGCTCGATTGGTCAATGCCTGACCCGTCCGAGGGTCGACGACGTGCGAGTACTGGACTCCGCCAATGATCACAAACTGTTCGGTGTCACCCGAAGTTGAAACGGCGCAGTTGGCAAAGTCCAAGTCCTTGGGCCCCTCGTCGTCCCCAGCATTGGGCACCCGAATCGTCCAACCCGTCTTCCCCGGCGGCGGACCGCTCACTACGATGTCGCCACCCATTTCAACCAACGCCCTCGTGACGCCATGGCGTCGAAGAACCTTCCGGGCCTCGTCGCATGCATAACCCTTCGCGATCCCGCCTAAATCCAGCTTCATGCCAGACACTGCGAGTTGGACCGTGCGTCCACAATCATCGAGCTTAACCTTCTCCCATCCCACCAACCCCCGAGCCTTCTCCAATTCCGCTGGGTTGGGCAACACGCCCGACTTTCGAGATGCTCGCCAAAGCGCTACTAACGGCCCAACCGTGACGTCGAACGCCCCTTCCGACCGTCGAGAAACCTCTTCCGCCTTCTGCAGAACCTTGAACAGGTCTGGAGAAACTCGAACCGCCGGTTCGCCCGCCTCGGCACACAGCTTCATGAGCTCGCTGTCCTTGCGATAATCGCTCATCACCCAGTCCAGTGCGCCTATTCGATCAAACGCCGCCCGACAAGCCTTTTCGGCTCGACTTTGAGTGTCGGCATACACCGTCAGCCGAGCATCGATTCCCATGTGGTACTCGGTAAAGGTAAAACGTGTGAGTTGCTCTTGGCTCGATGAGGCGTCAGATACAGTAACGCACCTGCCTACCAAACAACCCATGATCAGCAAAGCAAATATTCGTCGACCTGTCTGTGTGGCTCTCATCTCGATGGGGTTCATATTCTCCGTGGGGCAAAGCGACAAGCTCGCTCCCTATGTCGAAACCGTACCTAATTCGGTACTCAAGATTCAGATGGTTCCCGTTCCAGGCGGAACGATTGCAATCGGCAAGAAGAGCGTCAAGGTCAAGCCATTTTATATGGCTACCACCGAGACGACGTGGGAGTTGTTCGACGCTTTTCTCAACGCGGGCCCCCCATCTAAGCCTTACGATCAGACCGATTTCGCTCCCGACGCCATCGCTCGGCCCAGTAAGAGCTACATCCTGCCCGACCTAAGCTGGGGCCATAGCGGTTACCCCACGATCAATGTCAGCTCGACCTCAGTGGAGATGTTCTGTCGGTGGCTGTCCAAGGTCACCAACAAGAAATATCGCTTGCCAACCGAGGCAGAGTGGGAGATGGCATGCACAGAAAACACGGGCCTTCCCATGAAGCTGACCAAGGACCAGGCGGAAAATGTCGCCTGGTATGCCGGAAACAGCAAAGAGACAACCCACCCGGTTGGGAAAAAGGCTCCCAACAAGCTTGGCCTCCACGACATGTTTGGAAATGTTGGCGAGTGGGCAACCGACTTGGATGGCAAACCGGTGCTGTGCGGGCCGAGCTTCGCTGACACCCTCGCCAACACCACATCGAGCCTGCGGAAGCGATGGAGTCCAAAGTGGCAGGAAACCGATCCCCAAATGCCCAAGAGCCGCTGGTGGCTTTCGGACGGCCCGTTCTGTGGATTCCGGGTCGTTTGTGAACCGTAGATGCTCCTCGCCCTTGTTGCCTTCTCGGCTCTAACTGCCCAGGATTGGGCGGTTTTCTCGGGAGGGTCAGGCCCTGGCAAGGGCAAGCACATCGTGTTGTTGGCGGGGGATGAGGAGTACCGATCCGAGGAAGGACTTCCGCAACTCGCCAAGATACTTTCCACCCGTCATGGCTTCAAGTGCACAGTCCTGTTCTCCATCAATGAGAAAGGCGAGATCGATCCCAACGTTACGTCCAATCAGCCTGGCTTGGAAGCGTTGGCCAAAGCCGACCTCTGCATCATGCTTCTCCGCTTTCGATGTTGGCCCGACTCGCAGATGAAGCATTTCGCTGATTACCTCGATTCAGGAAAGCCGATCATAGCCCTGCGCACCAGCACGCACGCATTCAACTATCCGGCAGACTCTACTTCTCCATATCGCCGCTTCGGCTGGCAGAGCAAGGATTGGCCCGGGGGGTTTGGCAAACAGGTTCTCGGCGAAAACTGGGTTAGTCATTGGGGCAACCACGGCTCTCAAGCAACCAAAGGCATCGTCTCCCATCGCGCCCACCCAATTCTCAACGGCGTGAAGGAGCTATTCGGCAACTCAGATGTTTATGAAGCCGCCCCGCCGCCGGATGCTCAAATCCTCGTCTGGGGTCAGGTTCTTTTAGGAATGAGCAGAGGCGACGCTCCGGCAAGAGGCAAAAAGAAGACTGCGCAAGGCATCGAGCAAGATATCAACGCGCCCAAGATGCCAATCGTCTGGGTTCGCGGGGTCGGATCAGTCGGACCGCGCGTGCCCTCACGCGCTTCTCCGAAAACCCGAATCGTCACCACCACCATGGGCGCGGCGACAGACTTGCAAGATGAAGGATTGAGACGCCTCTTGATAAACGCATCCTACTGGACCCTTACGCTCCCTGTCCCAGCACATGCCAATGTCGCACCAATAGGAGACTACAAGCCAACCATGTTTGGATTCAATGGCTTCAAGAAGGGAGTTAAACCGTCGGAACTATTACCAAAGTGATCCCAAGAGTCTGCCGTGCAAGAATGGTCTGATGCCTCACTCCCAAGTCCTGATCGTCGGTGCCGGTCCGACTGGCCTTGTTCTCGCACTTTGGCTAACAAGGGCAGGCATCACTGTCCGACTTATCGATAGTGCCGCGGAACCCGGCACCACTTCCAGAGCGGTTGGGGTTCAGGCCCGGACATTGGAGTTTTATCGACAGCTCGGCATCGCCGATGCGGTGATCGACGCTGGCTTCCCAATGGTTGCGATCAATATGTGGAGTCGCGGACGGAAGGCCGCGCGCATCCGTTTTGCAGATATGGGGGAGGGTCTCAGTCTCTATCCCTACATGCTGATCTATCCCCAGGATCTTCACGAGCGACTCCTTCTCAGTGAACTTGAGAAGCTTGGAGTAGCTTGCGAACGCGAAGTGACGCTGGTCGACGTTGAGCCGAAGGATGACGTGGCGGTGGCCAAACTTCGCCACGCAAACGGAACAGAAGAGGTCGTGGAAACGCCGTACCTGGCCGGATGCGATGGCGCAAGCTCGCAAGTCCGCAAGTCGCTGGGACTGGATTTTGAGGGCGGAACCTACGAGAACGTCTGCTTCTA
>JACMJO010000381.1 GCA_014380605.1 Fimbriimonadaceae bacterium
CGATAGGTTTTGGATCGCATTTCAAAGGTGATGCGTTGCAAGGAGCCAAACGCCCAGCATCCCGCCGCCAGAAGCATCAGCCCAACCCACCCCCAATAGAATGGGGCCCCGGATTCAGTTACTTGTTGGACCAGACCAAACAGCACCATTGCCCCGCCAACCGCCAAGGTTCCCCAGCAAAGTCTCATGTAGCTTGGTGGCGGCCCAAAAAACAGAATCCGGCCCTCTTTCAAGAACCTACCGGACAGCGGAGTCTCTAGGGCCATGTCAAGAAGAATTGTAGCCGTCGGCTAAGCGCTGAGTATCAAGTTAGTAGTCGGGCTGGGATCGCTGTAGTCATTCGGCCCTCCGGGACTGGATTCGCAGACCGAGTTCTGTTAGTGCCGACCAGCGTTCTGCCAGCATGAGGGGATGATGGAATTCTAAATCTGCATGAGCCGAATAAATTCGGCGATCCCAGCAGGATTCCCATCTTAACGGCTACTCGTAGCTAATCGTCAGTTTGGGCCGATACTCCGCCTTGTCATAGTCCTTCGAGTAGAACTTGTAAACCGCCCGATTCCCTATCGCTGAAGGATCGAGTTTAGAGGTCAATGCCACCCCAAAGGAACCACCGGCAGACAAAAGAAGCTTGTTGGGACCCTTCAGCAGGTCGACTTCAAACTTGATCGGCTGGCCGGCATCGATCTTGGCTGGGCCAAAAGAGCCAAAGACGTCCTCCTTGCGCCCGCCCGGAAACACCGTCTTGCCCAATCCAAACTCCCAACCTTTCTCAGAGAAATCTTTGCCCAAGGGACGAACCTCCAAGGGACTTGCCTTGGCTTCCTCTGCCTGCCAGGCCGGGTCAGGTGTGTGCATCAGCGTCAAGACAACGCTTTTCAGCACAGCCGACTTTGGCAATTTGGCTAAATCGAACTTGAGATAGCTGTAGCTGAACTCGTCAGCTTGCCCTGGATCGGTCGCCACGGCTTGTCCATCAACCCCCCAAACTCGAAGGTAGCCGTCCTTCTGAGGATCGCTGGCGTGGGGATAAACCCAGATGTCGTCGGTTGGTAAGACTTCCAGAGTCTGAGCGGAGAGCCCCATCGTGAGGGCAGCAAGGACAGCGATCATAGCTAGAGATTACTCCCCTGGGGCCGCAGGTATCCCATGGTAGAACCCATAAATAAGTCAACCGGCGGATGTCGAGGGTCCCACGGGCCACAATATCCGAGTGAACCACGCGTTGCGTGTCCTTGAGTTCCCGGCAATCCGCGAGCGTCTGCAGCATCACTGCGAGACGACGATCGCCGGTGCCCAGGCTTCAGAGATCGAGCCAACTATGGATGCCGTGGAAGTCGGGCGGCTTCTGGAAGACACCAGGCAAGCATACGAACTAATCTCGCGGCATTCAATGCCATCCCTCGGCCCCGTTCGTGACCTCCGACAGAACCTACAGCGAATCGGCAAAGGAGGCACGGGCAACGGCGAAGAGCTGTTCATGATCGCGGATGCGATGTCCTCGATGAGGTCGGCCAAGTCCCTGCTCAGCTCGATCCGAAACGACTTCGACCGACTCTGGAGCCGAATGGAGTTCGTTCCCGAGCATCCTCGCTTAGAGGAGGCGATCTTCTCCAGTCTCGATTCGAGCGGCGACGTGAAAGACTCCGCCAGCCCGAGCCTTGCCAGCATTCGCCAGAAAAAGAAATCTCTTACCAGCCGCATTCTGGAGGCCATCCAAGCCTACACTTCTGGCAGTCGTCGCGACCTCCTTTCCGACCCAATTTACACTGTCCGCGACGGCCGTTACGTGGTTCCGCTCAAAGCCGAAAACCGAGGCAAAATTCGAGGCATCGTCCACGACACAAGCGGGAGTGGCCAAACCATCTATGTGGAGCCTGAAGACGTTCTCCAACTTGGAAACGGCCTGCGCGAAGCTGAGAGCGCGGAGCGTGAAGAGATTCTCAAAGTTCTCCACGGTCTAAGTCTCAAAGTTTCATCCGTCGCGAACGAGATTATCGACGGAATCGAGAGGACTTCCGACCTCGATCTTGTCTTGGCTAAGGCCAGGCTCGCTTTTGAAATGAAAGCCACTCCCGCCCAAAAGGGAGACATGCACTCTATCCAGATTCAGGGCGGACGTCATCCGCTTCTCGACTCCTCAACGGCAATCCCGCTGGAACTTGCAGTTGGTGGAAGGCATGGCAGCATCCTCATCACCGGGCCGAACACCGGGGGCAAAACCGTCGCCATCAAAACGATCGGCCTCTTCGTTGCGATGCTCCAGTCCGGGATGTTCGTCCCCGCGATTGATGTCCGGTTCGGACCATTCACCCAAATCTGGGCGGATATCGGCGACGAGCAGAGTCTCCAGCAATCGCTTTCTACCTTCAGCGGCCACATCAAGAACATCGCGGAAGCCCTGAAGATTCTGAGGAAGGGAGCGATTGTCCTACTCGATGAAGTCGGTGCTGGAACGGACCCTGCCGAGGGTGCCGCCCTCGCCCGGGCGATCCTGCTCGAAATGCAATCCAAAGGGGCCACGATCCTCGCCAGCACCCACTATGGCGAGTTGAAGGCGTTTGCTTACTCGGAAGATGGCTTCACCAACGCCGCGATGGAGTTCGATGCCAAGTCGCTCAAGCCGACCTACCGCCTCATCATGGGCGCGCCAGGGGCAAGCCACGCGCTGAAGATCGCCGAGCGCTACGGCATCCCGCCCTCTGTGGTGGAGAAAGCCAAGGAAGGCCTTGGCGA
>JACMJO010000382.1 GCA_014380605.1 Fimbriimonadaceae bacterium
GTGGATGCAATCGAGGTCGTCCTGAAGTCGACACGGATTTTCATTGGATACCCGATGCATTCCGGAACCGAATACAACCCACGCGGACTAAGATCCTGCATCGTTGATCCGTCTTGTTCAGATGACGACTGGTTGGTGGCGCACGCCTCCTCGAGCAAGCGCTCCCAATTCAATCAGAATCGAAACCTGATTCGGAAGGTAACGCCTGGCTCTATCGCCGTAGTGCCGCGGCCAAGTAGCGGGCTCGTTTATTGCGGATTAGTGAAAGGTCCATTTGAAATCGTGGACTCACCCTTGTGGTACGAAAGCTATCTGGAAATTCGAGCCAAACAGGGACGGGCTGAAGTTGACGGGGACAGTTGGTGGCATGCGGGCGATATCTCGCAAGGTTGGGAAGTCGACGAATGGCGCGAAATCCCGTATTCAAAGATTCCAGCATGGATTCGCCGATCCTTTTTTGGTCGTTCCACATACGGCGTCGTTGGCAAGAATGAACTCGGTCAAGATCCCCACGAAGCGATGCTCCGAATCCTGCATCAGGCAGGACGTGCGGTTCGGTCATGGAGTCTGTCTCCAGACATAGCCGAAGAGAGAATGCTCGAAGATCTAAGCCCGACTAGTTTCGAGCATCTTGTCGTATCTCTACTGCAGCTGGAGTACCCGGCCGAGGTGTGGTCTCACGTTGGTGGATCGGGGGATGGTGGCGTGGACGGAATCGGCTCAACCGACCAAGGAGACTTGATCGGGCTTCTACAATGCAAATGGCACTACCACGGCGGTGATTGTTTTGCGGATGATGTAAGAGTACGCCACGACGATTTGAGGCTTTACTTAGCAACATTGCAGACCAACACGCGAATTGGCACTTTGAGAAACTTGGTCCATTGGGATAGGTCCAGAATCGCCAAGCTTGTGTTGAAACACCACGATCGCCTTCCGCAGGCAATGTCGATGCGAATCGGAACAGCATCTTAAATCTCGATCAGGCATTATTTCAATGGAATTCCGCATCGCCGACACATTTACCGCAAGCCTAACGCGTCTGGAGGGGGACGAGCAAAAGGCCGTGAAGACCGCGGCCTTCGACCTGCAGATGAACCCCGCTGCTCCAGGACTACAGTTCCACAAGCTGGACAAGGCTCGGGATAAGAGCTTTTGGTCTGTTCGCGTTAGCAGAGACATCCGTCTTATCGTTCACCGCACTGCAAATAGCCTCCTACTCTGCTTTGTTGCCCACCATGACGACGCCTACGCTTGGGCCGAGCGGCGAAAACTCGAAGCCCACCCGACAACAGGAGCCGCGCAGCTCGTTGAAATCCGCGAAACCGTCGTGGAGATTGTTGTTCCGCAATACATCGAAGCTGTCGTACGAGAAACGCCCCCTCAATCAAAGTCCTTACTTTTCGCCACGGCGGCTGATGAACAGTTGCTCGGCTTTGGTGTGCCTCCAGAGTGGCTGGACGAAGTCCGTAAGGCGAATGAGGACACCCTCTTAGACCTTGCCGACCATCTTCCCGCCGAAGCCGCCGAAGCGCTATTGGAACTGGCCACTGGTGGCATGCCAGCGGCTCCAATTGTCATCCCTTCTGGCGCCGATCCGTTTTCGCATCCCGACGCTCAACGACGTTTCCGCACGATCGAAGACATCGAGGAGCTACAACGCGCACTCGATTACCCATGGGAGCGATGGACGATATTCCTCCACCCGTCCCAACGCGCCATCGTTGAGAAAGAGTTCAACGGACCTGCGCGGGTGGCGGGTTCTGCGGGTACCGGAAAAACCGTTGTCGCATTGCATCGAGCCGTCAGCCTTGCTCGAACGAACCCAGAATCTAGGGTGCTCCTGACGACGTTCTCAGAAATCCTGGCGAACTCCCTGCGCAAAAAACTCTTCATGCTGTTGCGTAACGAGCCCAAGATTGCCGAGCGACTTGAAGTCGCATCACTCGACAAGGTCGGAGAAAGTCTTTATCGGGGTCAGTTTGGTGCACCATCTATTGCCACCCCGGAACAGATCAAAGGTTTGCTTGAAGCAAGCAAAAACGGTTTCCCTGAGATCAATCACTCTCTTGGATTCCTGACATCGGAGTGGAATGATGTCGTCGATGCTTGGCAGCTTAAGAGTTGGAATGAGTATCGTGACGTCAAACGTCTCGGTCGAAAGATAAGATTGTCGGAACAGCAGAGAGCCAACCTTTGGCAAGTCTTCGAAAAAGTCTTAGACAGTCTCGAATCGCAAACCAAAATCACGCGAGCAGGCATCTTCGCGAAGCTAGCCGCTGCCATTCCAGAGCGCACCAACCCGCCTTACGACTATGCTGTTGTCGACGAAGCGCAAGACGTGGGGATCATGCAACTTCGATTTCTGGCCGCACTTGGTGGGAATCGCCCCAATGCCCTTTTCTTTGCCGGGGACCTTGGACAACGGATATTTCAACAGCCATTTTCATGGCTCTCACTAGGGGTTGATATTCGTGGCCGATCACGCACACTCCATGTGAACTACAGAACTTCCCACCAAATAAGAAGCCAGGCCGACAGGCTGTTGGGCAAGGAAGTCGCGGACGTGGATGGCATTGTCGAATCAAGGGTGGGAACAGTGTCAGTTTTCAATGGGCCGCACCCGCAAGTCTGTGTTTTTAAGTCACCCGATGAGGAATCGGACGCGGTAGCCCTTTGGCTCTCGGAACGAATTGACGAAGGAATCAAACCACACGAAATCGGCTTGTTCGTGAGGTCGGAATCCGAATTTCATCGAGCAATGCGTTCGGTGACTCAAGCATCTCTGGATCATTACATTCTGACCCCCGACATGGACAACCAGCTAG
Source organism: Fimbriimonadaceae bacterium (assembly GCA_014380605.1). Lineage (GTDB taxonomy): Bacteria > Armatimonadota > Fimbriimonadia > Fimbriimonadales > Fimbriimonadaceae > 55-13. The sequence continues at coordinate 2,829 of JACMJO010000382.1, forward strand.
GGAAGGTCGTGATTGCGGCCATGCACATGGCCAAGGGGTTGGAATTCAAGGCGGTAGCAATTCAGGCATGTGACGATGAAATCATTCCCTTGCAGGCCCGAATCGAGAGCGTGGCGGACCCCGCCGACCTCGAAGAAGTCTACAACTCAGAGCGTAATCTGTTATACGTAGCTTGCACGCGAGCAAGAGATCATTTGATTATCACGTCAGGTGGTCACGCCTCTGAGTTCCTCGCTGATTTGTCGCACAACCTTAACCGCCCCTAGTTGCCAAGGCTCCGCAGAGGTGAGCACATTCTCGAATCATTCTGGGCGGAAAACGAGGCGGACGTGCCGCTCAAAAAGGAAGGAAACAGCTTATGCTTCGCAGCCGTCTTCAGCGGCTGTAACCTCTCCTCTGCGGCCCGTTAAGAATTCCTCGCTGAGCCATGTAGGGTTAGACCTATGCGTAGCCATTAGCTTGCCCTGACTCCTCCCACAGGATCAAAAGTGCTTCCTTGAAAATGGTCGCGCTGTTTTTTGATCGGTGCCACATAACTCTATACAGAGGGCATACAGCCTCAAGGATTAAGAATGGAACAAGACTTTTCAGTAACCCACTGCCCAACGGCATCACATATGATTCCAATTCACACGGAATTGCGCGGCTACCCAAGTGACGCATCAGACTATTTGGTAGGTGTACCGAGTGTGTTGACTCTTAAAGGAAAGCACGCTCGAATCCCCTGCACCTTCGATGGTAAGGTGTGGCCCTGGTTTGGTCAAGCTCCGCCAACTCCGGATGATCGCTCGTGGATGACGCCATGCCAGTATCGTATCTTGGAACCAAGCGATTTCGACTGGGACTGTGCATCACCCCCTGAATTACTGCCATTCAGCAAGGACTTCAAAGCAACTTATGGAGAACCGCTCAACGAGGAGCATAACCTCCTCTTTACGGACCGCCCCATCCCCCACCTCGTCATAGCAGAAGCTAGAGATGCCTGTGGCGATTGGCATCCCTTACTGCTAAGGCCAGTAGTGATTTTTCACCTTGATTACGGGAAGCTTCGGGGGGCGGGCTATAGTATTGATTGGGCAATTTTGGGCTTCAAAGACCTCTTGTGGTCTCCGTTTCGGCTGGACACGCCCGAAGATCCAAGGGGACTAAGTGAAGTATATGGGGAGGTCCTACAGCACCCAAAGTACGAACTACACTGCGAACGCGAAATGGATTGGTCCGGGTATGAGATTGACTGGGAAATCGAGCCCATAAATGAGCCCGATTATTCTGATGGCAAGCGATATGGCAACATCGTCAGTATGTGCGATGTTTACAAAGATGGCAAAA
>JACMJO010000383.1 GCA_014380605.1 Fimbriimonadaceae bacterium
AGGCGAGCGCGATTGCTCGGCTCAAGGTTGGCAGGGATGAGCGCTTGATCCAAGCTTCGGGGACGTTCCAGATCGACAATCAGCCGCCAATCATCACGGCGACGACACCGGATCTAAATGGCCGAGTCAATAGCCTCAGGCCGAACATCACCGCCGTATTCGACGACCAGAGCGGAACTGGTGTGGATCAGGAGGGAATCAGCATTTCTGTAGATGGTCGCGATGTAACGAACGATGCAACGATTACTGCCAGCTTACTGGTCTACAAGCCAAGCCAACCCTTGACGCCGGGCAGACACGATGTCGAACTTAGCGTACGTGATCGCGCAGGAAATAGAACCAACAAGTCTTGGAGCTTCAATGTAGTCGACCGCGCAAACGTAATCACCACGTTCAAGCATAACGCTGGGTCTGAAATTCAGGCAGGCGACGAGATTACATTCACGTTGACCGGCGAGCCTGGCGCAAACGTGACCTTGCAGATAGGGGATCTTAAGACGTTGTCGATGGAAGAGTCGACCGCGGGCAAGTACACCGCAAGCTACGTCGTCCGTCGAACGGATAGACTAAATGGAATCATCGTCACCGCCAAGATGAAGACGAAGTCGGGTGAAAACTTCACAACTGACTTAACAATAGGTTCAACAGTAGCAAGCGACCAACCTTTGAGCGCACCAAAGATCACTTCGCACGAGAATGGAGCCAAAGTTGGCCGGACCACGCTGTTTAAAGGCAAAGCCGATCCTAACGCTAAGGTTCAACTCAGAATAGAATTCACTCAGAAGGTATTTGGCGCTATCCCCATGAACGGGTCGATCGCCGAAATCGAAGTCGATGCCGATTCGAAGGGGAACTGGGAAACACGAGAAGTAGACTTGGATACCGGGCTTGGCAACAGCAACATCACATACACGATCACGGTGGTGACTGTTGGCGCCAACGACAAAAGATCCGAAGTCACAAAGGTAACGCTTAAGAGGTAAGAGGATAGTGAAGAAATATGTGTTAGGATTCCTAATGTGTAGCGCGATGGCCCTCGCATCAAGTTCTGGGCCGGTCATCAAGGTTAACGGCAAGCCCGTTAACTTCAGTGGCACAACTCCCCAGACCGTAACGGGTCGAATGATGGTGCCGGTGCGTGGCGTCTTCGAGGCAATTGGCGCTTATGTGGAGTACAGCCCGGTCCATCACCGCGTTAAGGCCCGGAGGGCTAACGAGACGATCGAGCTTCGTATGGGCGACAAGGTTGCCAATAGAAATGGAGCCGAAATCGAACTCGATGTCGCCCCAATGAGCATCAGGGGTCGAATGATGGTGCCCTTAAGATTTATCGCTGAGTCTCTGGGCGCGGACGTGAATTTCACCAAGGCAACCAATACCGTGGATATCTTCACGGATGAGGATTTGCCGGGAGTGAAACCGCCACCACCAGCAAAGTAACCCAGCCTGCCAGGAAACAAGCCCCTCCGACCGGCGTGATGGCCCCCAGCCATTTCACGCCGGTTATGCTGAGGGTATATAGGCTTCCACTAAAGATGAGGACGCCTAACGAAAAAAGCGAACAAGTGCCCTTGAGTCGCCTGAGGTCTGGGCGAAAATAGAGAAGCCCGGCGGCAAGAATGAGGGCTAGTGAGTGGAAGCTCTGGTACTGAATTCCAGTCTGAAAAATCTCCATTGCGCGAGCGGTAAGTTTGTCCCGCAGAGCATGGGTCCCAAACGCGCCAAGAACCACGCTTAGCATCGCCAGAACCGAACCCAAAATCAAGAAATTCCGACCTGCGCCCATGTACCTCCAAGTGTGCCACACGGCAGGGGTAACCTCCGGTCATGCTTCTTGCCGCAACCTTAGGTGTGATGATGTCCACGACTTCGTTCGAGCCGAAAATGCCTAAGAAGACGATCCTTGTCTTCTCCCGAACAAAGGGGTTTCGGCACGACTCTATTCCCGATGGCAAGCGAGCCATCTGGAAGATCTGCGAGAACCGGGACTGGGCGGTGACCTTCACGGAGGACCCCACCTGGTTCGAAGGCGAGAAGTTGAAGGGGTTCGATGCGATCGTGTTTCTGTGCACCACCGGCGACATCCTCGATCCCAAGCAACAGCCCGTTTTCGAAGAGTACATCCGAGCTGGAGGCGGCTATGTCGGGGTCCATGCGGCGGCCGATACCGAGTACGACTGGCCGTGGTACGGCAAGCTGGTTGGCGGCTACTTCAAGAGCCATCCCAAGATTCAGGAAGCGGTCATTCATGTCGAGGACTTAAAGCACCCTGCCACCAAGCATCTGCCCAATCCATGGAAGCGCACCGATGAATGGTATGACTACAAGGAGAATCCGCGAGGGAAAGTGCATGTCCTTGCGAGACTCGACACCAAGAGCTATGAGGGTCATATCATGGGCGACGACCACCCGATCATGTGGTGCCAAGAGTTTGAAGGCGGACGCGCTTTTTACACCGGACTAGGACACACGAAGGAAAGCTATCTCGAAGCCAACTTTTTGAAGATGCTTGGCGAAGCCATCGAATGGTCCAGCGCGAAGAGGAGGAAAAGCTAGC
>JACMJO010000384.1 GCA_014380605.1 Fimbriimonadaceae bacterium
GCATAGGAATCTTTGCTCTCCCACTCAAGGCGGAGGATGCTCGCGACACTGAGCTCGACTTAAAATATGTCAAACCCTCGGCTCCGGTGAGGGTGGAGATCGACCTCGACGATATCGAGAATCGATCAAGAAGGGTTGTGACGACCGGGTTGGTTTCGAACATTCGGTTCGACGCCGCAAATGGCGAGGTTCTCTATCTCCTTGACGGGGATGTCAGTCGTGTGGACTACAACGGCGAGAATCCTCGCAAGGTCACCAACGGCGGCGGGATCGGCTCGTTCGAGTTCACCACTGATGGCAATGGACTTGAGTTCACTCGCAACGGAACGTTGAACACCCTGAACCTCAGAAATCCTCAGTTGCCGATCAGCACGACCACTTTCCGGGCGGATTGGACAAGGAACGTTCGCGCCGAGCGGGCGGCGGCTTATGAACAGTTCTGGCGCTCCTATAACAAGAACTTTTACGATGCGAACTTCCATGGCCGCGATTGGCTGAAGCTGAAGGCAAGGTACGCGAAGTTCCTGCCTTCAGTCGGACATCGCAATGAGATGGCGACGGTGCTCAACATGCTTGTTGGCTGTTTGGAGGCATCCCATACTGAGGTCTCGCCGGGAGCCGGGAATCCAAACGGCGAGTCAAGCGCTCACTTGGGCTTTACGTTCGATTACTCCTACGGCGGGCCGGGCATCAAGGTCAAAGAAGTTCCGAATCGGACTCCGGGAAGCTTCGCGAAGACAAAGCTTCAAGCGGGCGAAATCGTTACGAAGATCAATGGCAAAGATGCCAACGCTACGGAAGCCCTGTACCGAGAGATTCTCAATGAACAGAATGGCCGCGATCTTATGCTGACGGTCAAGGGAACATCGGGCACTCGTGACTTGAAGTACCGTGCACTCAGTGGTGGAGAGTTCAGCGGAATCGTGAACGCAAATCGCCTGCAATGGCGACGCAAGTACGTTGAAGAGAAGTCCGGCGGAAAGGTCGGCTACGTGCACATCGCCGGGATGAGTGGCGGAGAGTTAGACAGGTTCAATCAGCAGGTCTGGGAGTATGGGGAAGGAAAGAAAGCCCTGATTATCGACGTACGTGGGAATGGTGGCGGAAACACATCAGATCGGATTATCGACGTGTTGGAGCGATTGCCGAACTCAATCTACCAAATTCGAGACGACGAGCCGCAACTTGGCCCTGGCCAGGCATTGGGCTTGCCGATGGTCGTGATGGCGGGAGAGAACAGCTTCTCAAATGCCGAGATGTTTCCCTATGCTATGCGCCAACGAAAACTTGCAAAACTTGTGGGAACAACGACCCCTGGTTACGTGATCTATACTAATGGTCTTCCTTTGGTGGACGGCACTGTCGCGCGTATGCCTAACACCGGCGTATATAGGCTTGATGGGTCGCCACTCGAGAATATGGGCCAGGAAATGGACTTCACGGTCACTTACGGTCCGGAAGATTTCTTTGGGGGACGAGATCCCCAGCTCGATAAAGCGATAGAAGTTTTATTGAAGCAAGCAAAGTAAACGGTTTGTCCATGGCAAGAAACCGGGCAATGACCTGGTATAGCAAGCTTTTCTTATGTTAGTGATTTGATGGATCAAGTAGCGAAGCATCCTTAGCGAAAGGGCTCGCAGACAAGAATGAGTGAATTGACCGAACCTCTGGTTTTACATGTCGAAGACAATGCAGACGACGAGATGCTCGTTAAGCGGGCGTTGCGCACGGGAGTACCTGGCAACACCTTGATTGCGGCTCGCGATGGGAAAGAGGCTTGTGGGTATTTGTTTGAGGGAAAGCTTCTTGGCGGGTTGTCTGAGCATCGATTGCCGGATTTGATCCTTCTGGATTTGAAGCTCCCCATAATCGGCGGGCTTGAGATTCTAGAGAAGATTCGTAAAGTGGAAGCTACAAAGCGGATTCCGGTCGTCGTTTTGACATCCTCCGATGAGGCCAGAGATATCGAGCGTTGCTATCAGCTTGGGGTGAACAGCTATGTTGCCAAGCCGGTGGACTTCGAGAAGTTTGTCGAAGCCGTCAAGCGCATTGGCAACTATTGGCTTGAAACTAACCGAACGCCTTGGTCGGCAGATTCCTTTGCCGCTATGCGGCTTTGACCGATCCGACAAACTCGACTTCGGCCCTTGACGCAATCTCGTTGTAGGCAAGCACGCTCATTGCTGGAATGTATTTCTCCATGAGTCGCCGCATGGGTAGGCGCAACTGGGTTGAACAGATGAGTACCGCCTGATAGCCCCGTGATAGCGCATTATCCAACTCTTGTTGAAGCTTTGCGATGACGTCGGATTGAGTTCCAGGGTCCAGCACCAGAGTCGAACCAAAGTTGGTCAGGCTGATGTTTTCATTCAGTTGTCTCTCAAGACTTGGTTCGAGGGTTATGCAGTAGAGCTTGTTCTCATGGTCTAGGTATTGCCGCGTGATCGTTCGAGCGATCGCGGCCCTTACCAACTCGCCAAGCTGATCCGGGTCTTTGACCCTCGCTCCAAAGTCGGCCATGGTCTCCAGAATCGTGACCATGTCTCGGATCGGAATTCTCTCTCGAAGAAGATGTTGAAGGACTTTCTGGACATCTCCGATCTGAAGGA
>JACMJO010000385.1 GCA_014380605.1 Fimbriimonadaceae bacterium
CTTGGCTTGCTCATAGAGATCAGATGGGATGCTCGAGGAGTCTTTTGCCAGCACTTCCCTCGCAAGGCCGAACACACTCAATCCGTCTCCCCGATTGCTGACGACTTTGATGTCGAGGACTTCGTCGCCGTCCACGGTTTCGATGCCTTCCAGTTCAAACCCGGCCATGGTGAGCAGGTCGCCCACTTGCTCAGCATTTAGGGAGGTTTGGACAAAGTCACGGAGCATCGAGATTGGAAACTTCATGCGAGGGGAGATTTTACTTGGTCATTGGCTTGTCCAAACGAGCCGCATAAGCTCGATTTGATTTATCGGGATATCTTTAGGGAACAACTATCCGAACTTGCAGTCAAACCTGCTAATTAAACCGGGATAATATTCCGACACTTTTCTTGAGCGCGGGTCGTCTCTTCGATTGCGTGCGATTTTGGGGTTAAAAATTGCTTAGGGTTTGCGAAGATAGGTGTCCTCAATGCGGCCGTACCATGCGTGAAGAGCGCGCTCACTACCGTTGCGAAGGTTGCGGCATTGTTGAGGCTTGTTGCGAGGGGTTGCACGGTGCGCTCAGGACCGATGTTGCCGTTATCGAGTCCTTCTTGGACGTCACTGGGTACGACCAGGCGCCGTTACCAAAGACCGGGTAGAACCTACGCATCGAATATCTGAGCCCTCCGCTTGAACATCGTGCCCGTCAAGAAACGACGGTTGTCGACACACTAGTTTTTCACTCCACCGTGGAGTCGACTCTTACCGGCTCCATTTCCATCCTTCGTGAGCGGGGATTTAGCTACCACTATCTGATCGATCGCGATGGGACTGCAATTCAATGCGTTTCACCCGTGAACGCGGCCTTTCACGCCGGCCAATCCAAGGGTCCCCAGGGCGAAGGGGTGAACGAGTATTCAATCTCTATCAGCTTCGTCAATAAAAACGACGGTACCGATCCTATCACAGCTCAACAAATCGACATGGCAAGCTTTATTGCCAAAAGGCTGAAACTCACTTTTAAGGATTTGCGATTCGTCACGAGCCACGCAATGATTTCACCAGGACGCAAGACCGATCCTGCTGGGTTCTCTATTGAGGAGTTCTCTGCGGCGGCGGGCCTAGAAGCCTGGCTATAATCAGCCCGATGGTCAAGGTTGGCATCCTCGGGGCGGGCGGCATGGGAAACGTGCACGCTCGGCAGTATCGAAAAATGTCGGATGTGGAGCTGTCCTTTTTCGACCCACTTCCCGAGAAAAGCGAAGCCTTTGCCAAGCAATGGTCGGCGACGCCTTTGGATTCAGTTGAACAAGTGATTGCCAAGTGCGACGTCATCGACGTTTGCCTGCCTACGGACATGCACCAGGATGCGGGCCTAAGAGCCATTGCCTCGGGACGCGCTGTGTTCATCGAAAAGCCCTTTGCTCGCACGTTTGAGGAGTGCCGCCAGCTCATTGGGGCGGCGGAAGACGCCAAGGTCCCCCTTATGCCAGGCCATGTAGCCAGATTCTTTGCCGACTTTGCAACAGGGCATCGACTTGTGAAGAGTGGAGCAGTTGGAACTCCGGCGGCGGCCCGAACTCGGCGCGGTGGATTAGCGCCTATGGGTTCCCACGGCTGGTTTAGAGATTACGAGCGATCAGGCGGCGTGCTTGTGGACCTTGCGGTGCACGACTTCGACTGGCTTAGATGGACGCTCGGCGAGGTCAAGCATCTCTATTCTCGATCGGTTGGAATCCAAACTGGTAGCGGACCAGACTACGCCCTCACTACGCTAACGTTTGAAAGCGGCGCAGTCGGGCATGTCGAGGCCACATGGATGGACCCTGGGGGATTTAGAACGACTTTTGAGATCGCGGGGAGCAAGGGCTTGATCCAGCACGACTCCCGTCAGAATGTCGCGCTCAGGACTACACTTGAGGGTGGAAAGACGTTTGCGGACGGTGCCATTTCTGCCACCGATGATCCCTATTTCAAGCAGTTGCGAGGCTTTTTGGATGCGGTGAAGAATAAGACCGACGTTCCCGTTTCGGCCCATGACGGAGCGATGGCGGTCAGTATTGCGATGGCGGCGGTGGAAAGTGCGAAGACGGGGAAAGTCGTTGTGCCGGAGCGGGTGTAGCTTCACCCGAAATCTGTGATTTATTGAGGCAGTTCCAGTTCGGAAGCAACGTTCAGCGGTTCTCGGTGAACTCAGCGGTTTGCATTTTCCATAGAGATTCGAATCACTGAGTTCACTGAGACCACAGAATGACTCACGACTATTGCGACCTTCAAGCCATTGGTCGCGGCACTTCACACCACGTCCGAGTAGTGGCACCGGACCTCGATAGCCTTCCCTTCGTCGTTCAGAACATGAATTTCGTTAGCCAGCATGCCGTTGACACTGATGTAGTTCAGGACGATACTGCCAACTCCGATACCGGTTCGGTGGAGTTGGAAACGGTCGTGGGGGTAAGCCTCCATGCCGCGCACGAAATACTCCCGCAGAGCCTCCTTGCCGCGAATCACCCCGGACTGGTCTGAGTTCAGGAGCTTGACAAACGGGGAATGGAACACCACATCTTCGGAATAGTGCTCCATCAGGGCATCCACGTCATGGTTATTCCAGGCATCGGTCCAAGACTTAGCAATCTGTTCAGCGGCAATCGCATCCATTGGAGAATAGGATAGCCGGACGCGCCACAATGAGTTCATGATCACCGTCGTCGGCGCGGGGTTTGCCGGCGTGGAAGCCGCGTGGGCCCTTGCGAGTCGTGGAGAGCGGGTTCGCCTCTATGAAATGCGGCCCGTGCGCATGACGCCCGCCCACACGACACCCTATTTCGCCGAGCTCGTCTGCTCCAACTCCTTCAAGTCTAAATCGCCTACGTCGCCCGCCGGGCAACTTAAGGCAGAGATGGATGCCCTAGGATCTATCGTCTTAGCTACCGCGAGGGAACACGAGGTCCCGGCGGGAGAAGCCTTGGGAGTAGATCGCGATAAGTTTGGCGAGGCGATCACCCGGAAGTTGGAAGAGCATCCGCTGATCGAGGTGGTTCGGGAAGAGTTCACGCCCGACATGGCCAATGAGCTTTTGGGCTCGATGGGCACCCTGATTCTTGCCACAGGGCCATTAACCTCGCCCGAGATTAGCGATTGGCTTGCCAACCTCACCGGGCGGAAGCACCTCTACTTTTACGATGCGGTGAGTCCGACCGTTGACGCCTCCTCTCTGGATCGGTCCATCGTCTTTGCCCAGAGTCGATACGACAAGGGTGAAGGGGACGATTATCTTAACTGTCCGTTCGACAAAGATACTTATGAAGCGTTCGTCCAGGCATTGGTAGCCGCCGAGCGGGTTCCGATCCATGCGTTTGAGGCCGGTGGAGTAAGGGGCGAGGCAGTGGTTGGGGCTGGGTACAGAGTGGGTGAGATGGGTGATGGAGGTAGAAGGGGTGAATCGATAGAGGAAAGGTTCCTAGAGCAGATCAAGTACTTCGCCGGTTGCACGCCGATCGAAGCAATCGCAGAGAAAGGCGCTCGGAGCCTGGCATTTGGCAACTTCAAGCCGGTTGGACTTACCGATCCTAGAACGGGTCGGCGTCCGTGGGCGGCCCTTCAGTTGAGGCCAGAGAACAAGGAGAAGACGCTCTACTCGCTTGTTGCTTGTCAGACGCGGTTGAAGTGGGGCGAGCAAAAGCGTGTTTTCCAGATGGTGCCGGGGCTGGAAAGCGCCGACTTTGTGCGCTATGGAGTGATCCATCGCAACACCTATATCGAGGCTCCAAAGACCCTCACGTCGAGTCTGGAAATGCAGGATGTTCCTGGCCTCTTTATTGCCGGGCAGCTTACTGGAGTTGAGGGATATGTGGAGTCGGCAGCGATGGGAATCTATGCCGGCCTCAGCGTCCTTGCCAGGCATAGAGAGCAGGCATTTCCGGTTCCGCCTCGAGCCTGCGCGTATGGTTCGTTGGTCGCGCACTTGCAGGACGACACCGACCGCGAGTTTGCTCCGATGAACATCAATTGGGGATTGCTTCCGGAACCCGAAGAACCAACCAGAGACAAAGGCATCAAAAGGGCAAAGAAACTGGAGGCGGCACAGACAGCGTTTGCTGGATGGCAGTCGACAATAGCCAGGTCTGTAAATGAACCTTGATCCAAACCTTCAGTTGGAGCTTCGCGAGCGGCCTGCGGAGCGGCCAGTGATGCTCCAGAAGTGGCGAGACCTTTCGTTTCTGCACTTCAGCCTGGAGCCGGATGTAGTGCAGGCGTTACTCCCAGAGGGTCTAACGGTCGATACCTTTGATGGCAAGGCTTGGATCGGTTTGGTGCCGTTTTGGATGACGGGGATTCGATTTCCCTGGGTTCCGCCGATTCCTGGAACACACACC
>JACMJO010000028.1 GCA_014380605.1 Fimbriimonadaceae bacterium
CTCGTGGTGGTTCACAACATGGGTCGCGGATGCAACTATTGCTCCCTTTGGGCGGACGGGTTCACGGGGTTCACCAAGCATATTCAGACCCGAGCTGGGTTTGTGCTTGTCAGCGCCGACACAGCCGACAGGGTACAGGAAACCGCCGAACGGCGAAGCTGGAACTTCCCTCTCGCCAGCAACGGCGAAAGTGGGTTCGCCAAGGATATGGGCTATACCGATGAGAAAGGCGACCCTTGGCCGGGGATCGCCGCCTTCACTCGCGAAGATGGAAAGATCTATCGACGGGGCCACGCCTCTCTCGGACCGGGCGACGAGTTCTGCTCGCTATGGGGAATTTGGGATCTGTTTCCAACCGGTGAGGGTGGTTGGGAGCCCAAGTAAGGGCGTCGCTTACCGAGAAAACCTCGGGATGTCCGCCAGCTTAATCCCGAACAGATCTCGTTGCTCGTTGCCAACCATCAGACGATCGGGACCGTCGAAGCAGATCGACTCGCACTGTTTGGCTCCCAACAGTTCAAGCCATCTGGTTGGCTTCGACAGCAACTTATCGCCGACTCCCTTTGTATCGAAAATCCAGACAGATGCTTTTGGAAACTGGGTTAGGACCGCCAGCCAGCGTCCGTCGGGCGATGTATCCGCTGCCGTCACCCAGCCCTTCATGTCGGCAACCTCTTCCAGCTTCTTCGCGACATTGGCTTTGCCTGGCATCATGGTGTCGAGGCGGTACAGCTTGGTTCCGGGTTCAGGAAACCGCCCATCCGGTGAGCGATGCTTCGTAAGCAGGTGGAACTTGCCATTCCAAACAAAAACCGCTTCGCAGTCGAAGTGTCGTTTGGCCGGAGGAAAAGCATCCTGGTCTGGATACACGACTGGAATATGGGTGGCTTTAGCCGAAACATCCGTAGCGGGATTCGGCTCCTTGACAATGTACACTCCTAAGTCACGTCGGGCATTCCCGTTACTTCCGAGGTCGCTCACGTACAGCTTGCCGCCAGCAAGGGCAATGTCTTCCCAGTCCACGTTCTTCGCCCCAGAAATCGCGATTCCGCCGTAGGAGGGACCGCTCGGCGAGATGACTGAGCCATCACGCCGGATGGCAAAGATCCTCGCCGAATCCCCGCTGTCGTTGTGAACCCAAAACAAATCTTTGTCAGGCCTGCTCTGAACCATGCCGCTAATCTCCGCCAATGCGGGATGCTTCACCGTCGCTGAAGCTTTGACCTCTAGCGAAGTCTGAGAAGAAACAAGGGCAAGGATGGCCAGCATGGCAAGATGCTACCAAGTTAGAACCGGGTGATGTAGGCGATGGTGAGTTTCTTCAGACCCTTGAATTGGAAGGCCCAGTTCGGCGCAGACGCAAATCGCAGGGTCGCGCCAAACCCCCTTGATCGAACTTCAAAGAGGCCGAGACGCTTGAGAATCTCACCTTTTAGTCCCTTAGTCGAGGTCTGGTGGCTAAACGTGTACGTCTTGCCCGGGCGAATACCCGCTTCTTCAAACTCGACTAAATCGGGCAACAGGCTTACGCTCACCCATGAGCGTCTGCCGCCCTGAAAGGTGGCTGGTGATCCGGGCACCGACCATCTTAGTCGCGGCGTGACCCTCAATTGGCGAATCAGGATTTCCATGGGGGCCTCACATCGAAGGTCCCAATCGGATGCCGATTGCATCGGTCCCGAGATCGCGATTGCGGCGGTTATTACCGTGCCGTTCATGGTGCCCTATTCAAGCCTATTCTTCATCATGTTCAACTCTGGCCTGCTCTATTGACGCCGAAAACGCACAGACCGGCTGAAGAGGAAAACATCACCCAACCGGGTAGCCTTCAACCATGCTAATGGGGCCTCTGCTTCACCCAGATATTCTTCGTGCGTTGGCTTCTGCAGGTCACGGAAGCAAGGTGTTGATTGCAGACTCTAACTATCCCTTCGCGACCCATGCCGGGCCAAACGCAGAACTCGTCTTTCTCAACCTCTCTCCTGGCAAAGTCAACGTGACTGAAACGTTGGCCGTGGTTGCCCAGACTGTTCCGATCGAATCGGCAGAAGTGATGCTCCCTTCTGACGGCAATGAACCCGCCATCTATGGCGAATTTCGAGCGATCCTTGGCGCCTCAATCAGCCTTGAAACCAGGTCCCGCGAGGAATTCTACGAAATCGCCCGTAGTGAGGATCTCTGTCTTGTCATCGCCACGGGCGAACATCGAATCTACGCGTGCATCATCCTGACGATCGGCGTCCTAATCTAAGGACTAGAAGAACTCTTGGCAATAGACCCGCGCCGGTTTGAGAAACTTAGAGGCCGACGCCAGGGACCCCGATTCCCGCTCCTCGATCGGTCCCCGCTCAATCCCGGGATCTCCAAGAAAGGCTTGTGTCCAAGCCTGGATGCTCCCGACCAAATCGGCTGAATCCACGCGGCGGCAATCCACCTTCTCGCCATCGTCCTCAACTCGCCAGCAACCATGGTTCTCGGGAACCAGCTCATCTTGAACCTCAAAAGAGAAGGCTCCCGCTCCAACCGGAGCCAGTGCCTTAAGCGCTCCCGGAATATCCAGGACTCGAAACATGATCGCCCTGGAGTATTTGGCTGAAATCCCCTGATCTGAGTAGACCTGGAGGTAGGGCGAATCGGAGGGCTCGAACCATTGAAGAGAACTCTTATTAATGCAAATCTGGCTGAGCACTGCCATGAGCGATCTATATCCTTGGAAACTGCTCCAACTGACCTCATTAATGAGCTGAGGAACCCAGAAGTCGATCTTGTGCTCCAGGATCGCGTATGCCTCGACCGGGTCGCCGACCGCGTAGACGGTTTTTTTCTCATCCAGAACGCGATTCCAGTGCATCGGCGTCCGGACATTCATTCCAGAGTAGTTCTGAGTAAATGCTTCATGACAAGCCTGAAGGGCATGATGGTCTTGCCAATCGATGACTCTGACTGGAAGCTCCGGCTTGATCCTAGGCAAGCGATGGGTCGGAGCTTCCATCTCCAGCCTCAGCCCGCACATCTCGTAGCCAAACTTACGGTAGAAAGACTCGCGAAAACCGTAGAGCGACGCCATCTGATAGCCTTGACTCCGCAGGTAAGGCACCGACCAACTCATCATCGCGCTCCCGACTCCAAGATGGCGATACTCTGGCAGAACCGCGACCCCGGCAATTCCCGCGCACTTCAAGTTAACCCTTCCCTCCCTCGTGCAGGTCAGGTCCAGAACGCTGAAGACGCCGGCTATCCGCCCGTCTAACTCGGCGACACATCCGGTCGTTCCCTTGAACACCCGCGATTCCACCGGCGTTGTGCGACCGTCATTGTAGGTCATGTCGCGAACGTGCCAGGTCTCGTCTCGGTCTCGGTCTTCAAAGGGTCGGACAATCAACGCCATAGGGCGAATCATATCCGAACCGGCGGCCTACGCGGGACGGTTTGGGTTCGTCGTTAGACCTTTGCTTCGAATATAAGCATAGCCTCCACCGACTAGCACTGCCCCAAGCCCGATCAGCACAGCAACTCGAAGAGCGGGAGTCGAGGTTGCCAGGTCAATGAGAACCACCTTTCCAACGGCAGAGATCAGAACGGCAAGTGCGGCGTAGCGGTAGTTCTTAAGCTTGGCTACGAACCCGACCACCAAGAGTGCAACCCCGTAGATCAGCCACGCGATGGTCGCGCTAAAGCTGGCAAGCCGAAGGTCGCTCGGCATTGCCATGAGAATGGTGCTAAGTCTGGTGGTAGCCGCCCATCCGATGAGGAATGCCAGGAGTAGACGAGGGTCGTCCTCATCTCGCTTGAGGCCAATTGCCATGCTAACAGCGCCAACCAAAGCTACACAGAGATACATCGCCTCAATTTCAGCGCTCAGACCCTTCAGTCTGGACAGATCAGCCAGATAAAGCACCACGGACATCGATAGCCCGATTGCGGAAACGATCAAGGCTTCCTTTCTGCGAAACGCATTGCTGGCCAGACCCGCGGCAATAGCGACGACGCCATACAGGAACGCAGCTTCGATCTGCTTCAAGCCCATCGGGGCGAGGAAGCAGGCCAAGAGCGTGCCCGTCCAAAGCAGGGCCTCGCGAGCGACTTGTTCGCGCCAGAATGCGCCTGCCATCAGGAATATTGCCAACGACGCCAACAGGACGTGGGCGGTGCCGTCTAGCCCATATTGGATTCCGAACGCCGCGCCGGTTGAAATCCCCATCAATGCGACTGATATGAGTGTGTCGGTCGACTGATCTGGCTTGCTTCGGCCAAGTAGGTAGGTTGCAAGACATACCAGCCCCGATACCTCGAGAGCCGCAACCCTGACCATCCAGTCGACCTCAGAAGCGATTGCTACAGGAGCTAGGGCCAGCATGGAAGCGAGCCAAAGTCCGATCGCGAGCGGCCCGAATCGGTGCTTCACGATCACGATGGACGAAACAAGCAGAATCACCGTATGTAAGCCTAGGCTAAGCGTGTAAGCATCTTTGGAGATTGGCATTGCCGAACCCAAAAGCCCACCTATGATTCCAATCGTAAGGAAAGAGCGACTCTTGCGCCACATCGCGAAGCCAAGGTTGGCGAGACTCCACAGCACGAAACTGGCGACCATCATCTCACCACTGTAAAGATTCTGGTAAATGTGTCCGCCGGCAAAGGTGGCAAACATCCCACATGAACCGATCCCGGTCAAAACCTGCCCGAAGTCTTCACGCTCATCTCTGAGTCGAAGGCCGAACGCGACGAATCCGAGGCACAGCGCAACCGCACCACCGAACAGCATCGGCGGGGTGATCCACCCGTTGTTGACCGCGAGTGCAATCAGGTAGGCAATCCCAAGCACCATCAAGCTGGCTCCGATCCTTGGTAGCCATTGAGCGCCAAACTGGTACTCGGCGTCTGCGGTGACCGCAGGTTTGGTAACTGCCCGGGGTTCAGGCATTCGTGCGCTCGCCTGAATTGGCGGCGGCGCCACCGGATAGGCGGGTCGCGCAGCTGTCTGACCCTGAACCAGTCGCTGAACCGTCTGCTCAAGTAGGGCCAGTCTGGATTCGATTGATTGGATACGTTCCTCGGTCATATGAATCTCCTACAACAAAGATCGCATTTCAGGGGAAGCATGAATAGGAAAGTCTGAGAGAAACAGGACTAATATGAAATCCCAAAACCATGTGCGAAATTCCTCGAAACATGGAATAAATACCGTGAGCGGCCAGGTTGTCGGGACGCTAGGTGCTGGATGGGGTTTTTAAGTCTTCCAAGAAAGGCGCAAGTTTATCTGTCAGCGGTGGTGACTTTGGGCATCGTCGCCGCCATAACCGCGATGCTCGGTGCCTGGCCCGGATCGCGTGGAACAGGCGTCGAAATCGCCGCATTCTTGCTTATCGCCCTGGTTTTTGGTGGCAAGAAGATCACCCTGATCCGGCATATCGGTGCCGACGATGCGGTGTCCATGTCGCTGGGGTTTGTGATCACGTTCGCAGGCATGTTAAGATTCGGCCCCACCGGCGCATTTGCCTTGGGGGCCCTTTCTTGCCTTTCGGGATGCATCTATCCCAAGCGTCAACCTCTCTACCAACTCGTTTTTAACGTATCGCTCAGTGCATTGGAAGCGTTCTTAGGAAGCCTCGCCTACCTGGCCATCAACGGTTGGACTCTTGACATGCGACCCGTTGAGACCTTCGTGGCCATCAGCGGCGCTACCTTGGTCTACTTTGCTGTAAACACCGGCGGCGTCTCTATAGTCATCGGGATCTGCTCTGGACAGAAACCGACGTCTGTCTGGCGAGACACCTTCCTTTGGACCGCCCCAAGCTACTTCGCCGGAGCCTGCCTTAGCGGGCTATCCATGGTTCTATTCGGCTCCAACTTTTGGTACATCCTGCTATTTGTTGCGCCGGTCGCCTACTTAACCTACCAATCCTATGCCGTTTACTCTTCTCGAACCGAGGAGAAGATTCGCCACGCCGAAGAGATTAGCCAGCAGCATGCCAAAACCGCCGACCTATACCTTGCAACCATCAAGAGCCTGGCGCTCGCGATCGACGCGAAGGATCAATACACGCACCAGCACATTCTCCGCGTGCAGCGCTACGCCGTCGCTATCGCCAAGCAGATGGGCCTTACGGACGGGGATTTGGAGGCGGTCAATACGGGAGCTCTCTTGCACGACATCGGAAAGCTTGGCGTCCCCGAGTACGTCCTTCTGAAACCGGGGCGACTCACTGACGAGGAGTTCGCAAAGATCAAAAAGCATCCGGAGATCGGGGCGGCCATTCTCGATCCGGTCGAGTTCCCCTGGCCCGTTCTTCCCGTGGTCAAATACCACCACGAGAAGTGGGATGGAACAGGCTATCCGGAAGGTCTCAAAGGTGAGGAAATCCCGCTAACTGCCCGCATCATGGCAGTGGCAGACGTTTATGACGCCCTGACTTCCACTCGCTCCTATCGAAACGCCTGGACGCACGATCGAGCCTATGAAGTCATCTGCAAGGACGTGGGCACCCACTTCGATGCCATCGTTCACCTCGC
>JACMJO010000386.1 GCA_014380605.1 Fimbriimonadaceae bacterium
TCGTCGATCAACGCGAACGGTCCCATCTGCCAGCCGAAGCCCCACATCATGACTCGATCAAAGTCTTGAACCGAGTGGCTTATCTCTGCTTTGAGGTAATCGGCGTATTTGAGGACGGGTATCAAGTGGTGGCGAAGATACTCGCCAACTTCATCCCGGCTTTCAAGCGCCTTGGAAACTCTCTCGCCAAGGGGCAGGCGGCCCAACTCGACCAAGCTGGGCAGGTCTGGCTCTTCTCTTTGGCTATAGGCGAAGGTTTGAAGATTCAATGCGAGGAGTTCTTTGCCTTCCTTGCGGTAGTAGCCCTGGCGAACTTTGTCGCCAATCCAGCCTTTGGCGATGAGCATCTCCATTGACTTGGGAGTTTCATAGTTGGCCATGTGGGGATCGCTAGGGCACCTCTCAATTAGGTTGGCTCCGATGTCCTTCATGATGTCCAGGCCCACAATGTCGTTCAGCCGAAAGCTTCCGCTTCGAGGTCGGCCCAAGAACGGGCCCGTTATGGCATCCACCTGCTCGATGGTGAGGTGAAGCTTCTCCGCAATATGGATCGCGTGAAACATCGCCCACATCCCGTATCGATTGGCGATGAATCCAGGCGTATCCTTAGCGAGAACAACCCGGCGAGCCACCCGATCCTCTAAAAATTTGGTCATCGCTTGGATTGCGATGGGGTCCGTATCATGGGTTGGAATTAGTTCAAGCAATTTTAGGTATCGAGGCGGATTGAAGAAGTGGGTGCCCATGAACCGACGTCGGAAGGACTCGGACATGCCTTCAGCCAGCAATTCGATCTGCAGGCCACTGGTATTTGTCGATACCATCGCATCGGCGCGGACCATTCCCTGGATATCAGAAAAGAGCCTCCGCTTGATGTCCAGCTTCTCTACGATCGCCTCGCATACCCAATCTGCATTGGCGATGAGGTCGGAGCCGTCGCGAAGGCCGGCAACTTCAATCTCGTGAGCGCGTTCACTGACGAAGAAGTGCGGCGGCTTGGCGGCTCTTGCACGGGCCAATCCTTCGGTGGCGGATTCCCGATTGACGTCGAGCAAGCTCACGCGAAATCCAAGATTCGCCAGGTGGGCGGCAATGCCGGCCCCCATGGTTCCTGCGCCAATAACGCATACTCTTTGGGCGGATGGCCAGTTTTCGTAAATAGTCCCGTCTAAGTTCATAGTATCAAACCACGTTAATCTGAACTGGCGGGAAGGATACCAGCGGAAAGCCGACAAGTCGAGGATGCAACTCTGAGACTGATTTGCCCGTCACAATTACCCGAGATATACTAACGAGTCCATTGATGCGAATATTTGAGGTGAAACAACATAGCAGGATTTAGAAGACCTCCTCGGCCCGAACCCGGCCCGGAGATCAATCAGCGCGTATTGAAGTATCGCGACGTCCGTCTGATCGGTTCAGAAGGCCAACAATTAGGAATTGTTCAAAGTCGGCAGGCCCTACAGATGGCCCGCGACGAAGGTCTCGACCTTGTTCTCGTGTCCGCCACGGCCAATCCGCCAGTGTGCAAGATTATCGATTACGGTAAGCACAAATACCTTGAGGGCAAGTCGGGCAAGGATAAGAAGAGCAAACAGCAAGAATTAAAGGGTATAAAGATCAGCCCGAGAATTGCTGAACACGATCTCGGATTCCTCGTAAGAAACGCCTCGAAGTTCTTGGAGGAGGGTCACAAAGTCAAAGTGACCTGCATGTTCAAGGCAAGGGAGATCACTCACCCCGAGCTAGGGCGCCAAAAACTCGAAAGATTCGCCGAAATGGTGAAGGACATCGGGATTGTGGAAAGAACGCCATCGCTCGACGGTCGAATGATGATCATGATTTTGAATCCCAAGCCTCAGACAGGAAGTAAGAAGAATGCCAAAGCTGAAAACAAACAAGACGGCAGCAAAGCGGTTCAAGATCTCGGGGACGGGAAAGATTCTGCGGCGGAAGTCGCACAACAACCACCAGTTCCTGCACAAGAAAGCGAGCCGCAAGCGTCGGCTTGAGCAAGAACCTGAGATCTTCAAAGGCGAACGCAAGCGCGTAAGACGCCTACTCGTTCTTTAGAATGTGGTTTGTGGTTTGTGATGTGCGGCCTGAATGAGTGCGCAAATCACAAGCCACAGATAACAGACCACACATGACCTCTACCGCTACCGACCTTGAGTCTGGGAACCGGTCTAATACAAAGGAGCAATAGAATATGGCACGTGTAAAACGCGGCTTAATGCGCCACAAGCGCCACAAGAAGATTATCGCCAAGGCCTCTGGCTATTGGGGACGTAAGAAGAACGTCTTCAGCCGAGCCAATGAGCAGGTGATGAAGTCGGGGCAGTACGCGTTCCGCGACCGCCGAGCTAAAAAGCGCGATTTTCGTAGACTTTGGATCGCCCGCATCAGTGCGGCTTGCGGCGAGAGCGACATCAAGTACAGCCAGTTCATCAACGGTTTGACCAAATCGGGAATCCAAGTCAATCGCAAGATGCTGAGTGAACTGGCGATTGCCGACATGGATGCTTTCAAGGCGATTGTGGCTCAAGCTAAATCGGCCATCGCTTAGGTCGAGTCTCTAAGAGAATTTCGGGCAGGATTATCCAATCCTGCCCGCTCTTGCATTGGCTATGCCCTCAGTTTGGCAAGCCTTCGAAAAAAGTACAATAGGTAGGCAACGACGCATGCGCTCAATGGCTGAGGAATATATTCAATGTATTTGCAAGTAACCCCTGAAGAGGCAACATTTTTAGACGGCGTTAGGAAGTTTGTGGCAGAAGAGGTTCTTCCAAACTCAAGGGAATGGGAGCGCAACACCCAGTTTCCCGATGCCATTTGGCCACGACTTGGCGAGATTGGACTACTTGCGATGACCCTTCCGAAAGAGATGGGGGGCCGAGGCTACACCTGTCGAACCTACGTCGAGGCTTGTAAGGAGATCGCGAAAGGCGACCCGGCTTTGTCGATGAACATCGCCGCCATCAATGCTCTTTGCGTGGCGCACTTTGTCAATTTTGCAACGGATGAGCAGAGGGAGAAGTATCTTGCCGGCATCGTTAAAGGCGAGATCAAGCTTGCTTGGGGCCTAACCGAGCCTGACGCCGGATCTGACGCGCGACGAGTTCAGACCAAGGCCGAGCCAATGGCTGATAAGCCGGGTTATCACCTTCTGAACGGGCGGAAGATGTTCATCACCAACGCGGGCAAGGCGGACCTGATCATCATGGTTGCCCGGACTTCAGAGACCGAGTTGAGCGCGTTCTTCGTGGAAACGAACCAGCCCGGCTTCAAGAATGTTGAGCGTATCCACACCGTTGGCGTCTCGGCCTCTTGGACAACCTCGTTCGACTTGGTAGATGCTGTCGGATGGCACACCCCTTGTAAATTTGAAGAGGCCATCGGCCTGCTTTTCCGAGGCCGATTGGGTATCGCCGGGATGGCTATCGGAATCGCGGAGAAGGCGTTCGAGCTTGCGGTTGAATATTCAAAGCAACGCGAACAGTTCAATCGGCGTCTTTGCGATATGCAGTCGGTGCAGAACATGATCGCAGACAGCGCGATGGAAATCGAGGCGTCTAGGCTTTTGCTAGCTAAGGGCGCAGAGATGTTCGACATGGGCCTGCCGATTGTCAAGGAAGCCTCTTACGCAAAGTTGTTTGCTAGCGAAACCGCGAATCGCGTCACCAATCGCGCCATCCAGATTCATGGCGGACGGGGGATGACGCCCGATTTTCTGGTTGAGAAACTATGGCGCGACGCAAAGCTCACCGAGATTGGCGAGGGATGCAGTGAAATTCAGCGTCTTGTAATCGCCAAACAGGTCTTGAAGTAAGTACGTCTACAATAGAGTTGGGCTTAGGGTCCAGCACAAGGAGATAGGGAATGATTTTTACGGCCATCGTTGCCGCACTAACGTCGACTTCAACGCCTATAGTTGAGGACGTACACCTTGCTCGTACATACAAGCTAGGCGAGAAATCTGTGTACCAGATCAGGTCAAACCTTGCGGCCCAACGCCGAAGCAGGGGTCTACAGACGTGGATTCCCGAAGACTTCGACATGAACTACCAGTTCACTACCGAAGTAAAGGCTTTGAAGCCGGAAGGCGTCGTGGACGTTCTCTACTTACGGCCCACAATGACAATGATTACCGGAGAAACCTTCGACCGGCCACCCAAGACTGACATCGAGAAGGTGAAATTCAACTTGCTGATGACGATGTCGCCGGCAAACGAGATTCTGAATATCAAGGATCTTAACCCTCCGCCAAAGACACCAAAGCCAAAAAGTGGGGGCGGTACGCCGATGCTTCGATTGACAAGCGCTAACTACAATCCCGTCCAAATTCCGTTTATAGGACAATTTATCTCCGAGGTGCATCGGCTTTCCCTTTTCGCAGGAGACTTACAAAGCGCACTCGACTTCTCGCCAAGACTGCCCTTTGAGAAACTGAAGGTCGGCGACACCTGGAAGAGAACCGTGGGCTATTCGCCACAAAAGCTGAAGGGCAAGGATGGAAAGACGGTCAACCAAAGGCTCGATTATGTGTACACATACAAGGGTCTCATCGACTCGAACGGTAAGAAGGTCTACCGGGTGGAAGCGACGTGTGGATTAGATACCAACTTGGCCGACTACGTAAACCAGCTGTTTGAACTTAAGCCAGAGGACACTGGCCTCAAGTCGATCCCCCTCAAGTTCAAGTCAACTATTGAATTCGACCTCGACCAGACGACCAAGAAGACGCTTCAGGCAAATGCACGATCGGAGGGTGGGTTCCAGATCATCCTCACCGATCTTCCTACTGATCCAGTTGAAGAAGAGACCTTTAAGGGGCGAACAAACCTTCGTCTCGTCTCGACTACCATCGTCAAAACCAAGTAAAGTTACTTGGTAAATGTTGCTAAGATAAACGCAAGTGTTAGGGTTATTGGCTTATACGCTAACACTTGCCCTATAATTTGTAAGGAAGCCGAAGAGAGCACGGCGTCTACGCTAAGGAGTGCGTGGGTTCAATCATTTAGGCTGAACCCATGAAAAGAGGCGCGTGCAGATCAAACGGGAGTTGATTTCGGTTTGGCGAATTTTCGTTTCGCTTGGCATCGTTGCGGTTGCCTTAATCGCGTTTGTCTTCACGCTTGCCCCCTTGAATCCAGAGATGTCTGGCTATTGGCTAGTCCTTCCTGCGCTTGCCCTTCTCTCTGAATTCCTTCCCGTTGAGCTCTCGCGGAGAGGGGTACGGGTTACCTTTACCCTCCCATTTGTTGCCGGCGTCGCATTTGCTAAGGGGCCATTCTTTGCCATTGCCACCGACATGCTCGTAACTCTTGTGGCGGGCTATGCAATGGTTCGGCGAAGGAGATCGAAGACAGCCTCGCTGTGGCTAGGGATCAACGTGTTTGTTGGCGCGATCAGCACATGTGTAGGCGCCCTTGCCAAGGTTGGGTTGGAGCGGTCCTTCACTAAATACGACGGCAACGCGGCTGTAGAATGCGTCGCGTTTATGCTCGGCTATGGACTGGTGAACTTCTTCCTGGTTACCTACCTTGACTGGCGTGCGAGCGGGCGACCCTGGTCGGAGAACATGGCCAGCACGTTCCGCTTGTCCGTGAAAAGCTTCGCCCTCTACACCGTTGTCGGGATGGCGGTTGCCGTCCTAGCAGATCAACGTCTTTTCACTTTCATCCCCTTTACAATCGTCCCTGTGCTGGCGCTTCGAACCGCGCTCCAGTATCAAGCACAAATGTCTGAGCACTACTATGAGACCATCACCGCGCTAACCCTCATGCTTCAGCGAGCGCATCCGTATACACATGGCCACTTGGAAAGAGTCGCAAAGGCGGCAGAGGAAGTAGCGAGGAGGCTCGGCTTATCGGGGTCGCGGGCGCGCATGGTGCGAGAAGCGGCTGTGTTGCACGACATTGGAAAGATCGCGGTCGACGAAGCCCTGCTGGACAAGCCCGATAAGCTGACCGACGACGAGATGGATCATGTTCGCAAGCACGCGGCCTGGGGCGCGGAGATACTGGCTCCGGTTCAAGGCTTCAAGGACATTCTTCCCTGGATCCTGCACCACCACGAGCGACCCGATGGCAAAGGTTATCCCTCTGCCTTGTCAGATCCGCAGATACCCCTTGAAAGCAAGATCATCGCCGTTGTGGATGCCTATGATGCGATGACGGGCTCGGAGATTCCGGGCGCAAAGAGATCGTATCGTGACCCGATGTCAGTCGACGAGGCTCTCGAGGAACTCAAACGTTGCTCGGGCACTCAGTTTGACGAGCGAGTCGTCTCCGCCTTTCGGTCCGTCGTCATGGAGGGAAGATATTGAATCCGACCTCCGTTGGCGTTCTAGTGTTTTCTGGCCTGACGACCATCTGGCTGATCTACTATGTCCAGTTCCATTTGCCGAGGCAATTGGAGCAGCGCTTCCTTGAATCCATGAAGGCGTTTAGCAAGGCCATCGAGTTAAGGTTCCCGATGAATTCCGGCCGTTCAGATGAGTTGATTCGATTCGCGAGACTGATTGGAAAACGATTCGGATACACCCGTTCGGAGCTACACATTTTGGAATTGGCGACGTATCTGCGCGACATTGGTTGTTGTGCAATCCCCTATCGACCTTTCAACGAGAAGGACAGAGCCGATTGGACTCCGGTCGAATCGAAGGTGTTTGCGAAGCATCCTGAGGTCAGCGGGGCAATGCTTGAACTGGTGCCGTCGTTGCGTCATGTGGCGGACTCAGTCAGGTGGCACCATGCCCGGTTTGACGGCGAGAACGTAGTTGGTAGTCCGACAGGGACAGATCTGCCGCTCAACGCGAGAATCCTCAAGGTGGCCTCAGACTTCGTTTGGCTTGCCCAGGAAGTTGGTCCAGGGGCCGCGACGAAAGCAATCGAGAATGGGGTTGGAACGGAATACTGTCCGGAAGTGGTTCAAGAATTTATTCAAGTGCTAACATCGTCCCGTGTCAAAGAGCCCGAGCCTAGCCTTGCCTAATCCCAAGCGCTGGGGTCTCCCGCTTCTCATCTTCGCAATCGCGCTTGGATTGCGGCTAATTGGAATCGGTTGGGGATTGCCAAACGAGAAGCACGTACAAAGCTATCACCCAGATGAGGGGTACATTTGGGTTCGGTCGCAGCTCATAGAGCCCGCAAAGCTCAATTTCACCCCGCACTTTTATAACTACGGAACGTTCTATCTGACCACGCTGAAACTGGCTTCGGATGTCGTCGCCGGTTACGCAGGTGGCGGAGTTGATCCTAAGAATCCTGATGCCACTTGGGATTACGTGCGTAAGTGTCACCTTGCGGGGCGGATCATTAGCGCCCTCGCTGGAGCGGGTACGGCGCTGATTGTGTTTCTCGCACTTCGAAGATTTTCAAATGACTTCGGGGCCTTCTTTGGAGGATTGGCGATTGCCGTAGCGCCTGTTCACGTGGTTCATTCCCAGTTCCAAACGGTGGACGTTTTGGCTACTCTCTTGATTGCCCTGAGTTCATTCTATGCTCTCAGACTGATCAAAATCGAAGGTCTAGTAGAGAAATCCAGCGATGTAAAACTTGCCGTTTTGAGCGGTCTGTTCTGTGGGCTTAGCGCAGGCACCAAGTACACGGGCATTTTTTGCTTGCTGACCGTGTTCACCATCGCATTAGCCACCCAGAAGAAAGCGGGCATCAAGCTCTGTCTCATCGCCTTAGGAGTGACGACGGTGAGCTTTCTCTTGGTGACCCCTGGAGCAATCCTGGAGTCCGGATTATTCATCAGGGATTTCACCTTCGAGATGAAACACACAAGCGAAGGTCACGGCCTGGTGTTTGCCGGAACCTCGTCCGGTTTCATCTATCACATCGCTAATCTCTTTCTCGGAATGGGTCTGATCCTGTCAATCCTTGGATTAGTGGGATTAACTTTCGGAGCCTATCGAAAACACCTTTGGGCAATCGGGCTTTTAGCGTTCTTTTTGCCGTATTACATCCTCATCGGCCGGGCAGAGGTCAAGTTCGTACGGTACACGTTTCCACTTTACGTCGGCTTAGGCGTTGGCTTTGGGTGGATGATGGGGCGAGCTCGGGAGAAGGGAGGGAAGTGGCATGGTTTGGTCGGTCTTGGCATGCTGGGTGTAGGTGGGTTCGTCGGTGGCGGATTCCAAGCGACTGCCCGCTACCTGGCGTGGATGGCGGGACCCGAACCGCGAGACGAGGCGGGAACTTACTTAGCCGGGAAGGATGTGTCGGTCGGACTTGTTACGGATCCGTGGTTCTATACTCCCGCTTTTCACCCCTACCTTGGCCAACGATACATGCTGCAAGAAGGGATAGGCCTTGTTGGCTATTCGACTTACCCTAAGTTTGATGCCGCCATCGCCCAGTTTCAAAGTCCAAGGATTATTCGGTTCGTGCCTGAGGAAGGTGGGCAACGCATCGTGACTCTCCGGTCCGACTGGGATGAACGCCTCATCAAAGAAGCGGGGCCCGACTATATTGTTTACTCTAGCTTCGAAACTGAAGGTCTGGATCGGATCGGCAAGATGGAGAAACCCGATCTGGGAATGAAGGCCGCCGCCGACCGAGCACGTGCATTCATGGACCGATTGAAGCAGGAGTATGAGTTCGATCGCCAGTTAGGGCCGAACCAAGAGTTCATTCACGACTTGATGTACATCCAGCCCACCGTGTGGATATGGAAACGCAAAGCGCCTTAGCTGAACCCGTAGAGTGGTTCCTGGATCACCTGCGAGTGGAGAAAGGGTCGAGTGGGCACACCGCCTCTGCCTACGCAAACGACCTTAAAATCGCTTGTGGGTACTTTCATAGCATGGGCTTGGAACGGTGGACAGACCTTGGGGAACCGCTCATCGTTGGTTACGAGTCGTCGCTCGGGGATGGAATTGCCCAATCAACCGCGCAAAGGCGTTTAAGCTCCCTAAGGTCGTTTCTCAAGTTCTTGAAGCGGCGCGGAGTAGGACCTCATGCAGACTTGCCGAGCACCGGCGGATTTAAGAAGAAAAAAGCTCTACCTAAAGCACTCGACATCGACCAAATGCTCGCCATGCTGGAGGCGCCGGACATCTCCAAGGCTCCTGGACTCAGGGATCGGGTTCTCATGGAGTTGATCTACGGCGCCGGTTTGAGAGTGTCGGAGGCAGTCGGCCTGAAGATGCAGGAGTTGGACCTGGAGAAGGGTGCCTTGAGGGTAACCGGCAAGAGAGGGAAAACGCGTTGGATTCCCATTCCGAAGGCGACACTTGGCTGGATTCAGAATTATCTAACTTCGGGCCGCCACCAATTGGTTAAGAAGGCGTCAAGTTTGGTGATCTTGTCCGACCGGGGCTTGCCTTTGATTCGCCAGACTGCTTATAAGAAGATGGCTGAATACGCCAGGAAAGCCGGGATCGAAGAGGATGTGAGTCCACACACATTGAGGCACACCTATGCGGTTCACCTTCTGAAAGGCGGGGCAGATTTGAGGGCGGTACAGGAGTTGCTGGGTCACGAGTCCATCGCGACCACACAGGTCTACACTCACCTCGACCTCGATGAAGTGAAGAAGCGGTACCGGAATGCCCACCCAAGAGCGTAGAAAAGCCCCCTCCGCAAACGACTTGGTCTTGGAGGGGGAACTCTGCCTCAATAAGCGTTTTTGTCGTCTCCGGTTGCTTTTCGCTCTTTTTCGATTGCAGCCTGGGAGCTTTGAGCCTCCGTCTGCGTTTGCTCGCCGCATCCAGCCAAAACGACCGAAGCGATAAAGCCTAGCGCGAATAGAACAACCAGTCGTCTCACTGACCAAGCCCCCAGAGCGGGTAGTTGACGTTGAGGTTGACGGTTGGGCCCAGGCGCTGAGTGGACCCGGCAACGCCGGCTGCGGTGGAGCTCATGCCGGGCGAATACTCGGCGATTGTGGGCGTGGCTCCGATCATTGCGCCCGCCTTCATGTACTTGGCGTGGCCGTCGGCAAAACCAATGTTGAAGCCACCGTTCTCCGTTCGACCGTTGATCAGGTTCTTACCCGCGATCGTCCCGTCATTGACACCGTCGTACAGGTCGTTGATCAGGTGCTCGCGAACAACCGCCGGGTATACGGTTGCGACTCTGTTGGTGAACTCGGCATCCAAGAAGCCGTTGGGAAGAACCGAGGTCGTTGGATTGGAGGTAACCCAGAACAACATGGTCTGAGCAGGCGTGTTCAGGGCGGTTTGAGTTCCGCCGGTCCAGCTGTTTCTGAAGACTCGCTGGCTCGTGGCGCCAACCTGCTCGTCGTACGTGTTCAGGGAGCCCGTAATCGCGAGATTAAGCGCGTAGCTGCCGAAGATTTCGCTGCAACTCTCCCACCCGCCGAGCGGGCATCCGAAGGTGGCTCCAGTGGCTTTGCCCTTAACTGGGTTGAAGAACATGTCCACATTCTTCACGTAGGGCATCACCCACTTCGGCCAGCTGAAGTGGTTCATTCGGTTGTAGAAGCTCGTCGAACCGTCGGGCGTGCAGCCTTGACCGGGCGAGGAGTTGAGGGCAGCCGTCTTCAGTGCAGGATTGAGCGAGCTGAAGAGGATGCATTCGTCATTTCGGGCGTAAATGTCGTCATAGTCGCTCGTGTAGAGGAACATGCTCGTGGTGATCTGCTTCTGATTGGAGAGTGAGGATGTCCTCTTCGCCGCCGCCTTTGCCTGAGCAAAAACGGGGAAGAGGATAGCTGCGAGAATCGCGATAATGGCAATCACGACCAGAAGCTCGATAAGGGTAAAGGCTTTCTTCATGATGACTCCTAATTTGGGCCGCTAGTGGACCGAACAGATTGTTCATCAGGCATGTTAAGTAAATATTTATGCACTTACTTTAACAATCGCTGGGCCCAAGAGGGACTACCGGCTTGTTGCCAGATCGGCGTTCGCAAAGCAATCTAAATGAAAGTCGTCCTGCTCGCCCTTCGCCAGTCTGGCGCTCGCTGCTAGACCGATCATGGCGGCGTTGTCGGTGCAGAGGGCAAGAGGCGGGGCGATAAACTCGATCCCGGCTTGGTCACAGACTGAGGCGAGTCTTTCTCGGAGGGCGAGATTCGCGGCTACGCCACCAACTAGAGTCAAGGCGCTTGATGCAAGGTGTTCACAGGCTCGAATTGATCGTTCCACCAAGACCGAGACGATAGTTTCTTGGAGACTAGCCGCCGCGTCTGGGATGTCGATCGCTTCACCCTCCTTCTGGACGAGCCTAAGCATGGCAGTCTTCAAACCGCTGAAACTGAAGTCGATTGTGTCGCCAGATAGTCCCTTGGGAAGGGCGTATCGGCGGGGATTGCCGGTCCTAGCCGCCTCTTGGACAGCGAAGCCGCCGGGATAGCCAAGACCCAGGAGTCGGGCTCCTTTGTCAAACGCCTCGCCTGCCGCGTCATCGCGGGTGTGGCCGACGATCTCGTACTTGCCGAGATCATGGACCTGGACCAGTTCGGTATGTCCTCCAGAGACGATCAGGCACGTGTGAGGGAAGGGAAGATCGGGTCGGATGGCAAGAGTGCTGAGAAGGTGGCCCTCCAGGTGGTGGATACCGATCAA
>JACMJO010000387.1 GCA_014380605.1 Fimbriimonadaceae bacterium
AGTTCGTGGCGAGGCGTTTCTATCTAAGGTCTCAGCCCGGAACATCTCGCAGGTCTTCGTACGCTGGTTCTTCCTGCACAATCGGCTTGGCTTTCTCCAGGTTTGATCGGAGGCGACTGGTGTGCTCTTCCACCCTCTCCTCCAAAACATCTACCAGCGCTTTCGCGGATTTGTGTCCCTTCTTCACCAAGCCGGCAAACCCAAAAATTCCTAAGGTAGAGAGACCAAAGAAGATCAAAGCGCCAAGCAATGGCTGACCAGCCGCGCCGACATTTGCCCCGCCAATGATTCCCCCTAATAACGTTGGATGAAGCGAAAGGAAATAAGCCATGAACGGAATCGACTTCACCTTTACCCGGGTTCGACCTTGCCGAGACGTCATCTCGATGTAACACATCGCGCTCTTATAAAAAGTCTGCATTGAGACTGTTCGGCCAACCTGCCGAACTCCCATCTGATTGTTGGCGGGCTTCAGGTCGCGGAAAATCTCGTCGAAGTCGTCGGGATCGATTTCCCCCTCGATGACGCGCTCGTATTCCTCGCTAAGGTTCAGCCAGCCTTTCTTGGGTTCATTCTTTGAGATGTCGTCTAGGGCACGCGTGACGAACTTGGGATCGATTCCCGCCTCGTTGGCGATTTTCTCGAGCTCTTCTCGAGTGATCCCAGGCGTGTATTCGCCATCGACTGCAGCCTCCTGCATCTTGGCTGCTTTCTGCAGGATTGCCGAGGTCTCCTGCTCACTGAACACGCGCTTGTTGGTGCTCATCTCCGCGTATTATGCCTTGCTGCGGCTAAGAGTGAGCCAGAGCCGCCTGCCTCAATTTCAAATAGTGTTCACGTTGCTCATTGTCGAGATGCTCGATCGCGTACCGCAAAACGGTGCGCGGCATCGTCGCGGCGTGCTTATCCAAAAAGGCTAACAATCTAGGTCGATCTCGATCGCCCGCTGCCCGAAGCATCCAACCCGTTGCCTTGTGGATCAAGTCTTGGCCATCGCCGACCAGAATCTCTGCGATTTCAAAGGTGTCTCCAACATCGCCTTGCCTGATGAAGTACCCGGTGCCGAGGATCGCTGTTCGACGCTCCCAAACGTTCTCTGATTTAGCGAGTGAATAGAGGACGTCTCGGGGCTTGTCGAACAGATAGCGTCCCACGACATAAGGAGCCGCAAGGTCCACCAAATCCCAATTGTTAATCCGATCATGACGCCTCATATAGAGGTCGTACAGTTCTTTGCGCCGACCCTCGCGAGTCTTATTGCGCCGACCTTGCTTATCCATGATGCTCATCCCGCCGGCCCGAACCTCATGGATCGGGCTCTCCATGAGCTTCTCAATCTCCTCGGGCGGCATGTCGATGAACTCCTTGGCAAGCGCAAACAGGTGCCCCATCCGAACGCCCATGAAAATGTCGCCCTCCCCATACTCGCCTTCACCCGTCTTGAAGTACCGTTGAAGCTTCTCAGCTTCTATGGGCGACTTAATGGCCTCCATCCGCTCGACAAATCTCTCCGCAGTCCACAGGTCCATATTGGCCATTTGAGTCGAAGGCTACCTCTCACAGATGTCAACCGTTCAACCAAGCCTCAAATCGATCGATTGAGAACCATAAAACCGAGGAATTCCTCTAGAATGTCCCCAATGGACATCCGCCGCCTTCAAGCTTGGTGGTCTCACAAACAGGGGCTTACCAATCCAAACCCTTCCCTATCCTCGGCCCAGGTCTTGGAGATGGCGGGATGGGCAAGGTCGGTTGGCGGCGCCAGCCCATATCTAACTCTGTTCAGCCGGGCCGGGATATCTCGTGAGCAAGCCGACTTGGACCTGGCCAATCAAGATATCCACGAGTTGCCATGTGCCCGAGGCTGTACGTATATCGTCCCCAAAACTGAATTTGCCCTCGCCCTTAAGGTTGGCCAAGGATTTAGCGACGAAGCGGCCATGAACACGGCCCGAAAGTTCCTTGGCGTGACCGATCAAGAGATCGAACGCCTCATGGACAAAGTGGAAGACGCTTTGGCAGGGGGACCACTCGACGCTCGCGGTCTCAAAACAGCGGTGGGCGATGCCTCAAGAAGCCTGGGCGACGAAGGCAAGAAGCGGGGCCAAACTACCACCCTGCCTTTGGCTCTTGGATTCCTCCAAAGTCAAGGCCGTATCCATCGCATCCCGGTCAACGGTCGGATCGATCAACAGCGCTATTTGTACGCCCGGTGGTCGCCTTCCCCGTTGGAAGAATTCACTCTTAGCCGGGATGAGGCATTCGTCGAGCTTGCCAAGCGCTTCTACCGTTGGTCCGGCCCTGCAACTCCGGCCCATTTTCAATGGTTCACGGGCTTGGGGGTCAAGGCAATCAAAGACGCCTTGGCGTCGCTGGACTTGCGAGAATTGGAGGATAGACTTTTGATTCGAGCCGAAGATTTCGAAGAGTTCAAGGAATTTAAGATGCCTCCTGAACCCATTTACTCTCTGGTGGCTAGCATCGACTCTCATCTAATGCAACGCCGAGACCTTCCTAACCTTCTTCTGCCTGAAGACCGAGACAGGAAAATGGTCGGCGAGCGAGGCATCACCGAAATGGCAGGTATTCAGGATCTCACTAATCACGCAATTCTGGACCGAGGGCGGGTCGTCGGTCTGTGGGAATATGACACGGACTCACAGACCGTCGCTTGGTACAGTTTCGTACCGCCCAACCAAGCGATGCGCGAGGCCATTATCCAAACGGAAGCGTTCGTTCGAGACCAGCTTGCCGACGCTCGTTCGTTCAGCCTTGACAGTCCAGAGAGTCGAAAGCCCAAGATCGCCACCTTACGAAGACTCGCTGAAGGCAAGAGATAACGCAGGTAGGATGCGGACATGGTGCCAATTCTCTTGGCGGCCCTCATGTCGCCATCGATCCAGGTTGAGTCCATCCTCTCCCGCCCCATCGACGCTGTTCACAAACGCTACAACGCGATGGATGATAAGGGGGTTATGCTGGATTGCCTCAAGGTTGAGCAAACCGGGCCCAGCAAGTACATCGGAGTCCATCACGCACTGATCGACGGTGTTTTCCAGCTACGTCTGATCGAATCTTCAAACCTGCTCGATTGGAAGCATGTACGCAAGCTTGACGGCCATGCCCATCAAGGAACCCTGCGCAAGTTCGGCGATCAGTGGCTCCTTGCGTGGGAGAAAGATGGGCCCAAGGGCAACTGGATTCACCTAGCCTTGTTCTCCAATTTGGCCGACCTGCTGACGGGTAAAGTCGACCGACAAATCGGCCTACCGCGAAGCTTGTCCAAGTTTGCAGAGGGTACGCCGAGCATTTTCAATTGGAATGATCCTCGTCATCCTGAGCGCTCGGTGATGACGATCCGCTTCCATTACTGGCGAGATGGCGATGTGGACCGTCAAGCTGAAGGATCTCTGGGCAACTTCAAGACTTGGCGCGCAGAAGTCCGTCTTGGGGCGGTTGCCAGCCTCGACAGCCTTTACCGCGGAAACATCGGCGATCGGGATTACTTCACTGCCGGCCAGAGCTACGAAATTCTCGAGGCCCAAATGCAGAAGAACGACTGGTCCTCCTGGCGAATCCTGCTTCGGGAAGGAAGCAAGCCGTTCAATGAGCTAAAGATCGTAACTGAAAAGGGTTCGCGTTCGTTCGCGAATCCGGCAGTCACCGTCTTGAACCTACCAGATGGGAAACCGGGGATCTTCGCCAGCTACTTCCTGCCTTCCCAAGGCAATCATAAGGATGAGGCTGGACAACTTATCTACTTTCGAGAACTATCGAAGTAGCCGTTGTTCGATTCGCCTTATCGCCGTTGCCGCTGCATTTCGGTGCATTTGGTTGCCCTTAAGCAACAATGCAGTCAGCAGCTTGAGGCTCGACTGATCGCCTACTTCTCCCAAGGCCTCGATGGCAGTGCGTCGAACGAACGGATCAGGCTCTTTGTTGGCCAACTTTTCCAATCGCTGCTTGGACTTCCTATCTGAAACCGCCCCGATCATTTTAAGGGCAGCCATCCGCTCAAGGAATCCAAATGAATCTTCAAACGCCATCCTACGTATCTCTGGCAGATCTCGCATGTAACCTTTCCAAGTAGGATCGGCCTTCGCTATTGGTGCCCAAATGTCAAGGCGATCGTCTAGGGGCAACTGGGCCGCAACTGCCAGAGCCCTTGCAAAGGAACGCTTGTCACCTGCGCCTGCAAGTACGATCGCCGCATACCTTGAAACTCCAACGGGCTTATCCAAATGCTTTCTAACCCACGCCTTCCCATCCATCCTCTTCCAGTCGATGGCGTACCGAAACACCTGCCGAGGATAGACCTGCTTTCCTTCCAGCGATTTCTCGATGGCTTCAATGGATATTGGGTCTCCGATCTTCGCCAAGGAATCAGTTGCCGGCCGGCCCAAGTATCTGGCCTCTTCGGCCGCAATTCTCATTAGGGGAAGCACGCTCGCTTCGTTCTTTAGGTCTCCAAGGAAGATGATGGGCCAGTACCGGTCTCGTGGGTTCCCCGGAGTTTGGGCAAGCTGCAAGAGGGTCTGCTCATGCGCGGACTTGTCCATGCTCAGTTCGTCATAGGCACTAAAGAAAACGTCTTCTTCGGTTGTCTCTGATCTCATCGCCTTTAGCAGGTCCAGAGTTTTTCGTGGAGGCCCCTTCGTGAACTCAACCTTTCCGTCAATCGGCAACTCGCCAAACGAAGTGAGCACGAGCGAGGTCGGAGTTCTTCGAAAGGTCGCTTTCACGTTAAAGATGAAGCTCGCCGGATGCACCGAACCACTGGTATCCGGATGGAACGTGATGACATTGCCCGTTACTCGATACTTACCATTACTCATGAACGCGTAATTGGAGTAAGTCCCATCTCTTCGAAGCCTTACCTCTCGATCCTGCCACATCGCCTCGAAGGCCGCGTTCTTGGAACCCGTGACCTTTCCTAAATATCGACCGGTGATCTCAGACCCTTGAGCTGCGGCAACTAGGCCAATCCAGAGAAACAATCCACCAAGCCTCATAACATTCGCGTACGTCGTTGACAGCATTTGTTTGCGCCTACCTGCGCCCACCGACTGCTAACGGAGCCTCTTCTTCCACTTCTGCCTGAATCTCAAGCTTCATATCCTCCCCGCCCGGCCACATCTCGAACGGGCCGCCGTCCATGTCTGGATACCGCCTTGGAAACCAAAGCCCGGAAACGAAAAGCCCATCCCACTTCCCCACGTACTCATAAGGAATCCCTACTCCACTTTGGGTTGGCTCTGTAGTCAACGTGTAGGTGCGAGTGATCAGGACCTCTTGCTTACGATCGATGTAAGCCCCAACAAGCTCAAACTCCCCATCTTTGTCGGTGCCCGAGCCGAAGATTCTCCCTTTGTTGATCGTGAGTTGGATCGACTCGGTGATCCTCAATCCATATTGAATAGACCACCCAGCCCAGGCTCCCGAAAGTTCGTTAAAGTCGCGCATTATCTCATTACAAAACTGATTCCCTTAGTGTCTTAGTGCCTTGGTGGTTCAAATCCGCCCATCGATCTATCGCACTATCCGACTAATTGTCTCCAGAACCTCTTCGTGCTCCGCATGCCGACCCGTCTGGAACTTGGAATACACCAACTGGCCATCGACTTCCACATCAAACACGCCGCCTCCAGACGGAACTAGCTCGATCCCCGAGATGGGATGAGGTTGCTTCACGGCCGGTTTGAAACGCTTCACAATCGCCTCCGCCAAACTGGCGGCACGCGGTGTGTAATCTCAATCAAGGCAAAAGGTGATTCGGATGTGCATAGTTGGAGTTTACAGTCTAAACGTGAGATTCCCCCGAGTCTTGGGCTCGGTAACCCCTCGAACAAACCGGCCCAACTCATCGAAGACCATGAGCCGGGTTCGCCCAAATCGAGGAGGATATCGAACCTTCCCTGCTCCGATCGCGCACCGGCCACCGCCCGGTAGGTCGACTAGCGCCACAAAACCCCCGAGGCTCAAATCGATCTTCGCTCCCTGATAGGTCAGCAAGTTGCCTTCGAGCATGATCCCCGCCTTGGTATAGAGGTCTCGCAAGGCAGAGTCATCTGCAGGTGTTCCGACGAGAAAGAGCCCATCGAGCCCACCCGATCCACGAGGAGACTTGGGTCCGCCCACGCCCTGGAGCCAACCTCGCTCGGGGCGATAGTCCACTCGACGAAGGCTCCGGACCACCGAATTCAACTCTACGGGGGTTTCGTCTTCGCCGATTGGCCGCATGATCCGGCGCCAGGGATCAAATGATACCAACGAGGGCTTGCCGGCAACGGGAAATGAGAAAGCTCCGGATTTCAGATCAAAGTTGGTGAACTGGCGCTTCCCTCCCTCAACCAGAAGGACTTCGCAAGTGATCCGATAGGGTTTGCCTTTGAAAGCAACGTTGCCGGAAACGGAGCCGTTGGCGAATTTCACCCCCGTGATCTCGAAGTCGGCATAGCCCGGCCGACGAACCCACTGGTCGAAGAACCACTTCATGTCCCGACCCGACCCGGCATTCACCGCTTTCTCGAAGCCCTCCCACTCCCCTCCAACTGTCTTGTCGTGGCTGGCCAACCACTCCCGACAAACCTTGATCATGGTCGGCGTCCCAAGCTCCTGCTCCAGCATCTGCAGGACAAAGGCTCCCTTTCCGTACCCAAGGGTGGTTGCCGCGGGGCCGATCTCAGCTGGGGCATCGTTAAGGGGCGCTAGGTCGAACGCCTCGCGATCGATTTGAGGGGTTTGAATATAGGCAAACGATCTTTGTTGAGGATCACCAAATCGAGCGTTTCTGAAGTAGAACCCATCCCCCCACACTGCGAAGCTCTCGTTCCAGAGGGAGGTCAAATAGGTGTTGTTGACCATCCCGCCAAACCAAGTATGGGCAACCTCATGGGCATCTTCGCCGGAGAAGTAACCGCTGGTTACGAACGAGTACGCCTCCAGGGCGCCCCCACCATAGGTGGGAGTCATCACCGATCCATAGCCGCTAAACGGGAATTTTCCAAAGGTCTCCATGGTCTCGATGATCTTGGGAAAAAACAAGGGCTGCAGCTTCATCTGCTCGTCGCTCAGCGCCATGCTCCACGACGTGTAATTACGGCCGAGCAACTCCTCCGTAACCACCTTGTAGGGCCCAATGTTCAGGCTCCAGTACGAGATCGGCATCTCCATACTGAAAAAAGTGACCCGGTAATCTCCCACAATACTCGACTCGAGCAAGTCACCATTGGCGACCGCGGTCCAAGTCTTAGGACCGCGGACCATCAAGGCGAACGGCGTGGGTTTGCGCGCAATCATGGGGTACCAGTAGTCGTTGGTAAGGAGCGCCTCATTGGGACGAATGGAGCCCGCATAACCTGGCCGATCGACGATGCCCTCGTAGTTGACGGACAGCTTCTCTCCGTCCTTTGCGCCGGCAACCATGACAATGCCCCCGATCTGTGTCCACTTCATCGGTTCGTTGAGGTTGCGCGCAACCGACTTCACCCGATAATTGGGTCCCAACCGAAACATGAGATTCGGAGATTTGCCCGTGGTGTGAACGGGAAACGCGCAACTAATCGAGACTTTCTTCGCCGGAATGTCGAAGGTCACGGTCATCCCTTGCATCCCTATGCGCCAGCCGAAATCCTCCCGCTCGTCGATGAATTTGGTGAGGCGGCTTCCATCCCACTCAAAGAGCCTTTCGCCAACGTCCTCGCTCGTCAAAGGCGTGCTGAATACGACGTACTTCTGCCTCCAAGGCGCAGTCCCAGTGATCGCCGTCCACCCAAACTTGCCCGTTTCGTAGGCGCCGTTTGTCTTAAAGACCGCAAACGGATTCCGACCCTTCCATGCGTTGGGCGCAGAGGCGGCCGTTAGGCCTGGCACGTCGCGCGACTTTGCCAGTCGGTCGAGATTGGCAGTAAACGAATCCTGAGCCAGAAGGAGGACGACGATCGGGAAGACCATAAGGCCAAGTATGCCCAACCCCCACCAATGTTTGGTCTGCATGCCGTAAGTAAACCTGTAGCCCCAGGATGGCTCTTGCCTGGCCGGCACAGTCCTGTGTGATGGGATCCCTTGGGTAAAATAGTCAACCGCGTGGCGAAGTAGCTCAGTTGGTTAGAGCGAACGGTTCATACCCGTTAGGTCACCAGTTCAAGTCTGGTCTTCGCTACCACTCCCTCCAAACCGATCGTGTTAGCGGATCCCCAAGCCTTTCACGACATCAGTTCCGTGCGCGTTTGGCATGAGGTCGATCCCGGCTCGGGACTTAGCCACATAGGCTCCTACCAAGCCAAAAACGACTAGGGTCATCACCCCGAAGGCGATTAACCCT
Source organism: Fimbriimonadaceae bacterium (assembly GCA_014380605.1). Taxonomy (GTDB): domain Bacteria; phylum Armatimonadota; class Fimbriimonadia; order Fimbriimonadales; family Fimbriimonadaceae; genus 55-13. The sequence goes on from JACMJO010000387.1 coordinate 8,324, forward strand.
GCCGTCCCCAGCCGTCCCGCCTCGTTCCGTCGATTGACCATTTTCTCTTCCGTCTCCCGGCGTCGGTCTTTGCCGATGAAGAGCACGAAATAGAGCTGGGTAAAGATCAAGGGCACGATAAAGCGAATATCCACCGAATGCTTGTGTCGGCTTTCTCTAACCGCTAGCGAGATCGCCGCGCGTTGCTCGAAGGTGAGGGACTGCCGAACATCGAGCGGCACGAGCTCCAAGACCTCGCAAAACTCCGGCTCCTCGTAAACCCTCTGGACCATTCCACCTGGCTTATTCCCCAGCTAGGCAGTTTGCTAGCTGGGAAGATTGCTGGGTTGGAGTGGGGGATGTGGTTTTGTGGGATGTGGGCTGGATTAGATCTGACTGATCAGGCAGATTCGCCTCAAGTTTTCAGATCACAACCACAAACCACATCGCTACTCCCGTCGCAAGGCCACAATCGGATCCAGTTTGGAGGCACTGATCGCTGGATAAAGCCCAAACACCATGCCGATAAAGGCGGAGAACATGGCCGCTGCAAAGGCAGCCGTGATGGGGAATGGCGTCGCCAACCCCCCTTTGGTCGGCCAATTGATGGCGGAGGTGCCGAATGTAACGAGATTGCCTAATAGCCAGGCAAAGCCCATTCCGATAAGGCCCCCGACCAAAGATAGGGTCGCGGCTTCGATCAGAAACTGGATCAAGACCGACATACGTTTGGCCCCAACCGCCTTGCGAAGCCCGATCTCCTTGGTGCGCTCGGTAACCGACACCAGCATGATGTTCATGATGCCTATTCCGCCCACCAACAGGGATAACGCCGCTATGCCCGAAAGCGCTACTCCAGCGACCCCGAAGATCGTGTTAAAGACGGACAAGATGGACTCGTTGGAATCTACACGATATATTGGCTTGTTCCCAGACTTTTGCATGAGGGCTTTCCAGACCGCGTCCATAGCTTGGTTCACGTCTACCCCAGCCTTCGGTTTGGCAGTGATGTAAGAGACCTTGTCGCCCCCCTGCCACTTATCCTGGACGGTGGTGAGTGGAACCAAAATGTCCTTTGCGTTGGAGTTCCCCAGGATGTCAAGCCTCTTCAGCACCCCGGTGACTTCCAGAGTGATGCCGCTAAATGTGATGTATTTGCCGATGGGCTCGTTAGTGCCGAAGAGTTTGGTCTTGATATCTTCGCCGATGAGGCAAATGTTCGCCCGGCGATCCAAGTCGTTCTTATCGAAGTAGTGTCCAGACTCAAGATCGAGCCGATTCATCACCGTATAGTTTTGATCTGTGCCGTTGATCTTCGCATCGGGAACGTCCTTGTCCAGATAGGTCGCCTTTGACCGGAACTCGAAAATCGGGCTCGCCACCTCGATGAGGGACACGTTGTTCATCAAGTAGTCGACGTCTTCCTGCTTCAGACCCTCGATCGGTCCAACGCTTTCGCCGCGCATCTGCCGGAACGGGTCGAAAAAGATGATGATGGTGTCCGAGCCAATCTTCTTGAACTCGCTGGTCATGAAGTATTGGAACCCGTTGGAGACCATCACGATCACGGTCACGCTCATGACTCCAATAATCACGCCGAGCATCGTCAGGAAGCTTCTAAGCTTGTTCTGACGAAGCATCGCGAGCGCGATAAGGAGCGACTCGCCAAACATCATCCTCCGTCAGCTCCCATCATCATCATTCCCTTTCGGGCTGGGCCGGTGAACTGAGGCTGAACCAGTTTGTCGCCTTCCTTGACGCCTTCGGTAATTTCATATTGAGTTCCGCTCTCTGCCCCAACTTTTATGCGAGTCTTATTGAGTGGCCGTTCAGTACTTGGGGGAGCGCCAGGAATAGCCGGCTTTGGCTGAGTGGGTTCTGGCTCGTTCGGAGCAAAGTCCCCCGCCTTGTTGACGAAGTAGCCCTTATCGTCTTTGCCGACATAGTCCCTTGGAAGAACCAGCACGTTTGTCCGACGAATGACATCAAGGGTGCACTTGGCGGACATTCCCGACCTCAGCCGCTTGTCGGCATTGGCTAGCTCAAGCTCAACTTCGTATTTCACGACCGCGTCGCTTGCCGCCGCCGTGGCACCGGCATCACTCGTAATGCTCGTCGGCGCGATTCTCTTGACGAACCCGGAAAACTTGTCGTTTGGCAGTGCATCGACAGTAACAGTGGCCTTCATGCCGTTCGACATCTTAGCGACATCGATCTCATTGACGTTTAGAAGAACTCGAAGCGTGGTTCGATCCTCGATCCTCACGATTGGCGTTCCCGCGCTGAATCCACTCAGGCCCGAAGCCAGTTCCCCCACTTTAAGCATCTTCTTGGTGACGACTCCCGTAATCGGCGACTTGATCTGAGTCTCTCTCAATTGCCTCTGGCTGTCTTGAAGAACGCTGGCCAACTGGGATACGGTCGCCATGTTTTGTTCACGGGATCGTTGCAGAGCCGCCACATCTTGGAGGGAGGCCCGGGCTTTGGCCACATCGGAAACGGCTTGCCGATATTCCTCGCGCTTCACGCCGTTCTGAATGGAGTTTGTCCGGGCCCGTTGCAATCCAGCTTCGCTTGCCCGCACCGCTTCGTTTGACCGTGCAATCTGCAAAGAGAACTCGCTATCGATGCGGCTCAGTTCATCCGTCGCTTGCTCCAGCTTTATCCTCGCAACGTCCATGTTCAGCTTCGCGGCTTCCACATCACGAACGGAGACGAATCCCTGCTTGAGGAGCGACTCGCGGCGCTCGGATTCGCGCTTTGCATTATCGAAATTCGCCTGCGCATCCCGTTGAGAAGTCACCGCGCGGGATCTGGCAGTCGGCTGTTCGTTCTTGACCAAATTCTCGCGCTCGCGAAGACTTCGGTTGTGCTCTGCGGTGGCTTCAGTGATCGCCGACGACGTCAAAGTGGGTTGAGCCTTGACCTCCATATCGAGCCGGCGAAGTCTGGATTGAGCCTGAAGATAGTCGGCCTGGGCAGAAACGCGCCGTTGCTGAATTTCGATCGCAGTTCTCGCCGCACCGCTTTGGGCTCCCCTCAACTGAGCTTGGTTTTGGGCAACCACGAACTGGGTCTCCTGGGGGTCGATCGTTCCAATAATCTGGCCCTGCGTTACAAAGTCGCCCTCTTCGACAAAAAGCTCGCTGAGGCGGCCGCTGACTCGGCTTTTGACTTCAACTGAGTTCACCGCATCGATGGTGCCGGTGTCGACGACGCTGACGACCAGATCGCCTCGGGCAACTGTATGTCCCGTGGCTCCCTTAGATTGGGCGGCCTGCATCTGGGCAGCCATGTTTTTCATGTAATAGCCCCCAATACCGCAAACCAAAACTAAAGCAATCGCTACAAAGATGAGGGCTTTCTTCATCGTCCGTCAGTTTCGCAGGGAACGAGTGATTGCGGAAGGGGTGTGGGCCAAAAACCCCACCAAACGGCTCAGTCCACTAGGACCGACGCCTCGCTCAGTTTGGGAAGCTTCACCGATTCAGGATGGCAAATGTAGATCGTTCTTCCTGAATTGCCCCAAGCCTTCCGAAAAGCCTCTCGGTTATAAGTTCGTCGAACTTGATCCTGCTTGCCGGGATCGTTGAATACAGGATTGCCCGCCTTGTCGAAACCAACCAAGACCACAAGGTGGCCATCGCCACCGGCGGGTTTCTTGTTTTCCAAGAGGAGGTTGAGAGCCACGCTACAAACTACTGGAACTCCTGCATCGATGAGCATTTCCAAGTCTCGAATCTTAGCCAGCCGAGTCGTGTAAGCCCGCATCTTGTCGAACGAACCCATGTAGGCGGTATTAAACGGCCAATTGCCGGTTCCCGGATACTTTTCGTCGAACACGCCAACCACGACGTCGGGCACATCCACCGCCAATTCAGGCCGCTTAAGCGCTTCCGCCCAGAATCCCAACGTCATGCTCGCCGATGCCGGACTGCAGTATTGGGCTCCTTTGACCGATTTAAACCAAGCCTCAAAAGCGGGCGACACCCGCTCGGGTCGGTACTTCAACTTGCCAAACTCGTGGGGTCCCTGCGGCTTCTGCGGCGGCTCTAAAACTTTTCCTACACGAGCCGGTGTGTCATCGTCGGGGACCCCTGCCACAGAGTTCGAGAAGCAGACCGTCAAGAGCTTCAGTGCAGGATCGGGCCCAGATCCAATCTTGGTGAGGGTAAGGCGAATGTTCACCGAGCCGCCTGGCTTGGAAAGGTGGAGGAGATCGGTTCGGACTTCGCCCACCCTGTCTTTCTGATTCGGAACGCTTGATCGACTTGCCTTCGCCATGTCGCCCGCCCAATCGGCGAGAACGTACCACGTATCCATCGCCTGGATTTCAACCTTCAGACCAGCGGATTCGAAATTGGCGACATTCCAAGAGACAATCGTCTCGTCCCATGCGATTTCAGGTCGAACATCCTTGATCTCGACCTGCTTGCCTACCGCCACGGACTCCACTGGAAGTCGAATAAGTTGACTATAGCCATTACCAACCATCGCGAAACCGACAAGGAGCGTCGTGATCATTCCCTTACCTCAACCGTACCAGAGAAAGCCCATCAAAGGCCCCAATCACCGGTTGCGTGAGGTATAGTTGGAAGATTGTAGGAGTGCCCTTTCTGGGCACGCTCAGATTTATGGCGACTTACCGAGGAAGAAAGACTGATATTTGCCGCACCGTCGGCTTTGACATTTGGGGCCGTCCCACCAAGTCGGTCACCAAGCGACCGTACCCTGCCGGCCAGCACGGTCCTAACCTAAAGGATCGACGCCAGTCGGAGTATGGCGAGCAACTTTTGGCCAAGCAGGTCATTCGCCGCTACTACAACATGTTGGAGAAGCAGTTCTCAAACACATTTAAGAAAGCTCAGCGAATGAGCGGCAACACAAGTTTGAACTTCCTTCGACTCTTGGAGATGCGCCTTGCGACCGCCGTTTGGCGACTCGGATATGCGCGATCTATTTTCCAGGCTCGACAGATGGTTTCTCACTGCCACATCAACGTCAACGGCAAGGTTGTTAACATCTCAAGTTTCCAACTCAAGGTTGGCGATGTGATCGAAGTTCGAGACCGAGAGCAGAGCCGCCGAATCGCCCGCGACAATCACTTTGAAGGCGCGGCTATTCCCGCGTATATGGACACGGAAGTCACCAAGTTCAGCGGAAAGATCGTCGCCTTGCCAGAGCGAGAGGACTTCCCCAAGTTCTTCCAGGAGTCGCAAGTCGTCGAGTTCTACGCTCGATAATTTTCGAGTTCAAGTCGCAAATTGAGCCTTTCCGATCGAACGACCGGAGAGGCTTTTTCATGCCACACTGAACCTGTGGCGGAACGTCTTGAGTACACCCGGGGTCGGCTTTCCGAGCACGACGTTGCCAAAAACCCGCTCGACCAGTTCGCGCACTGGCTCCAAGACGCCATTGCCGACAAGGTCGTGGAGCCAACCGCAATGTGCCTGTCTACCGTCGGACCCGATGGCAAGCCAAGTTCTCGAATTGTGTTGCTCCGTGGCCAAGATGAGTTCGGCTTCACCTTCTTCACCAACTACTTGAGCCGGAAGGGCCAGGAGATTTCCGGCTCCCAATGGGGTTGCCTCAACTTTTGGTGGGGTTCGCTTGAACGGCAAATCCGAATTGAAGGAAGTATCGAGCGCGTTTCACCGGAGGAGTCTGACTCTTACTGGCGAGATCGTCCTTATGAAAGCCGCCTCGCGTCGGCGGCGAGCCCCCAAAGTCAGGTCGTTGAGAATCGAGAAGAACTCGTTGCGATGGTGGAACAGGTGCGCATCGATAGAGCCGACGATGTTCTTCGTCCTGCCCATTGGGGCGGATACAGACTTGTGCCCGAATACTTCGAATTTTGGCAAGGTGGTCCGGCGAGGCTTCACGACCGATTGGTCTATCAAAGAACCGCCGACCAGTGGACCATCAAGAGGCTGGCCCCTTAGTTCGCCCATCCCTTTGAATTCAGCCACCGAGCAAGCTCCTTGGTCCAAGGATGTAGATTGTCGCTATCTGGTTTACCCTGAAGCCCGATACCATGGGGACCTGATTCGTAGATATGAAGCTCGATGGGGACTTTGAACTTGCGACAAGCAGTGGCGAAGAGAATGCTGTTCTCAACCGGTACTGCGCTATCGTCCGCTGTACTCCACAGGAACGTTGGCGGTGTATTAGCCGTGACCTGAAGTTCATTGGACAGGTTCTCCACCAATTTAGGATCGGGGTTCTTTCCCAAGAGGTTCTCTTTGGAACCTCCGTGCGAGACCGGTCCCAGGCTTATCACGGCGTAGCAAAGAACTCCAAAGTCGGGCCGCGAAGAGGCTCTTTCAATCGTATCGGCTGAACTAAGATTGCCGTCGTCGAAGTGCGTGAGCAGGGTTGAGGTTAAGTGGCCTCCCGCCGATGAGCCCATGATGCCGATCCGCTTCGGATCGATTCCCCACTCCTTTGCCCGGCTACGAACCGTTCTCATCGCCCGAGCCGCATCGTTCAGCATCGCGGGGTGACGGTATCCATCCGAGCCTAGTCTGTACTTAAGCACGAAAGCGCTGACTCCCAGCCTATTCAGCCACAGCGCATAGTCCTTTCCCTCATGCTCAGCCAGCATCCCGTAGCCACCCCCCGGACAAACGATGATTGTGGAGCCACAAGGTTTCGTCGGTAAGTAGCTTGTCAACGTCGGCACGTCTTTAGCCGCTTTGCCCAAAGCGCCCGGCGCATCGCCTTCCCAAAGCCGCATAGTTGTTCCTTGAATGATCGACATGGCTACAAGGGTCGTTAGCACAAACTGATTCTAGACCAGCGTCGGCTTGCCCTTGACATCGAACAGCCTTTTCCCAAACCCCCGCTCCCGAATATTCTCGTAGTCATGCCCACAATCGCTCATCCAGGCGACCAAAAAAACGAGGGGTTCTTCGCCCGTATTCGCAACCCGGTGTGCGTAGCGGCCATCGATATCGTGCGTCGATCCAGGTTCCATGGACTCCATCCACGTTTCTCGCTCTCGTTCCATCAAGATCAAGGCTCCCTGACCCTGAAGCGTGAACATAAGCTCTCCCCTATCCGGATTAGAGTGAAAGTGCCCTCTGGTCATGAAAAACTCGCGCCCTACAGACCCCGGCTGAAGGATCGTTGTCGCATATAACAGACGAGGCGCACCTCCTACCTCGCCCGGACACCCGTGAGTCTCGTAGACAAGCGCCTCTAGGTCTTGAACCGGGGCGGCGAAGATCGGCGCTAGTTCGCTTAGAGTCCGCCGGGATTGCGGGGCTTGGCCTTCGAAGATGCCAGATTGGAGATCGAGAATCAAAGTGCCCAGATGGTATCGCACTGAGGGGCTAATATTCTGCGATGATTGCGATTCGCAAAGGCGATAGTCCCGATATTCCGGCAATCTGCGACCTATGGAACGCGGTTTGGCCACACCACCATCGCGGACTGCAGGAGATGCTTCGCGACCAAGAGTTGCTTCAGCTCGAATGTCGACCCATCTTCTGGATTGCGGAGGATGAAGATTCGGTAGTTGGCGCAGCGGAGTTCAATCGAAATGTTGGCTCCTACCACCCACTGAAGTGGGAGTTTGCGATTAGCGTCTTGCCGGAGTACCGGGGTCAAGGTATCGGAACCGAGCTCTACCAGAAAATGCTCACCCATGTCGAAAGCGAAGGAGCTATCTCCACGGCGTGCCGAGTCAGCGACGACGACCTGAGCTCGATCGGCTTCATTGAAAGACGGAGATTTGAAGTGATCAAGCGCGACTTCGAGTCTGAGCTTGACCTAAGTTCCCTGGATGCAACCATACTCGAAGCAATGAGCCAATGTTCGGTCGATATCCGGGCTTTTGCCGAGTTGGACTCTCAAGAGTTTCGACGTGAACTGCACGAGGTGTTTGAGATCGTTCGGGTGGATACCCCTCGATCCGAACCACCGACTCGGATGGCGTTCGAGCAGTTTCAAGCCCTGGTGATCGACGAACCTGAGTTCTTGCAGGAGGGCTCCCAGGTCGCGTTAATCGACGGCCGGATAATCGGATTCACGGGGATCTATCACACAGAGATTGACGGACAGCTCTTCCAATGGCTTACTGCCGTCAAACGAGAGCATCGAGGAAAGGGCATTGCCAAGGCTCTGAAGGCCAATGCGGCGAAATGGGCCATTGCTAATGGCTATCGGACAGTCCGGACCGACAACGACACCCGCAACGCGCCGATGTTGGCGATCAATGACAAATTGGGCTTTCGCAGACTCCCGGGAATGATCACTTTCCGAAAGCAACTCGCCGTCGAAGCGCCTCAATGAACTTGGAAATGGCGTCTGGGTTCTGCTTGAAGAAGAGCGAGGGCTCGATGAGTTCCAGTTCGCTCAGCAGCCAATCGCCTTGATCTTCCATCAGGTCGATGCGGGCGTAAAGCAGGTTCTGAGGCGCCCGATCCATGATATGGGCCAGCCGCTGACGGTCTTCATCGGTTGGATAGACGGCATTGGAGACATCTTCATAGCCCTCATCGAACCTTGGCGATTTGCGAACCCCGTGGGTCACTTCCCCATCAATCCAGTTCCAAGCGATCTCTTCCCGACGCTCCACCGACTCCAAATAGGGCTGGACCAGCATGTCTTGATCTGTTAGGTTCTGGGCAAGGAAGGTGACACCTTCGGAGAATTGCGAAGGAATGAACTTTCGGGTTAGCCATGATCCGGCGGAGATCGCAGGCTTAATCACAATCGCGCGACCTTCAAAGAAGTCCACACGCTCGACTTCCTCACCCTTCCCCAGAACCTTCGTCGGAACGATTTTCACGCCAGCTTTCTCGAGATTGAGGAGGTACCGCTTGTGAATGTTCGGAATCATCGCCTCGGCTGGGTTGAGCAGTAGGGTTTTGGTCGAGACCTCGCGGATCCAATCGGCAAACTCACCGGGCGCATCCAGATAGTTCCAAGTCGAGCGGACTACGCAAGCGTCGTAGGTATCCCAGGCAACCGAAGGATCATCCCAAGCCGTCATCTCTGCTACGATTCCGGCTTTCTCCAGGGCTTCGAGCAGCAACGGCTCGTCTACATCCGGCTCGGGAAGGGGGCGGCAGGTGGCGACGGCGATCCTCATTTGGCAGGCACTACTCGAATCTTGGCGGCGGCTTCGGTTGCTTGCTTCCTGAGTTCACCCGACGGGGTACCCAAGGGGCCAGACGCGATCGCAACCCCCATCCTTCGGTTCACTCTCGCACTCGGCTTACCGAACACCCGCACGTCCACCGCCGGATCGGTCAATGCATCCTCGACTCCAACCATCGAAGGCGCAGAAGGCGACTCAAAGTCTGCTAATACAACCGCGCTTGCGGCATATCGCAAAGAATCCAGCGGCGGGATCGGCAATCCGAGAACTGCACGGGCGTGAAGCTCGAACTCGTTCAAAGGCAGGCAGTTGGAGAGGGTAACCATTCCCGTGTCGTGAGGGCGCGGGGATAGTTCGGAGAACACCACCCCGTCCTTTGCGAGGAAGAATTCGACCCCCCAGATCCCCGCTCCACCGAGGGCCCTGGTGATCTGCCAGGCCATCTCGTGGGCGTGGTGCAACTCAGTCGCCGTGATATCGCAGGGCATCCAACTCTCCATGTAGTCGCCCCGCTCCTGCCGGTGTCCGATGGGGGGACAGAAGAGGGTATCGCCGTCCATTTGGGTGACGGTCAGCAAGGTGATCTCAGTTTCGAACTCGATAAACCCTTCGACGATCACCTCCGCCAAATCACCTCTTCCCTTCTCCACCGCCGACTCCCAAGCTTTCGCAAGGTCCGCCTTTGAGCGCACCGACGATTGACCCTTGCCGCTGCTGGACATCAGAGGCTTCACTACGCACGGAATCCCCACCTCCTCGACCGCTTTCTCAAGTTCCTCCAACGAAGCTGCATATCGGTAGGGGGCCGTCCGAATTCCAAGCTCACCTGCCGCTAGATCGCGGATCGCCTTGCGGTTCATCGTGAAGTTGGCGGCCTTCGCGCTCGGTACCACTTGGATTCCTTGAGCCTCGTAGTCATAGAACCTCTCGGTGCGGATGGCTTCTATCTCAGGGACGATCAGGTCTGGCTTGTGCTTGGCGACCAAGGCGTCCAAAGCCGCGCCGTCCAGCATATCGATGACCTCCCGATAGGGCGTGACTTGGTGGGCGGGGGCTCCATCGTAGGAGTCGACGGCGATCACTCTTTGACCGAGCCGAGCCATCGCGATGGCGAACTCTTTGCCAAGTTCCCCAGAACCAAGGAGAAGGACTGTCTTCTGCACCCGAAGATTGTGGCACGGAGATGAAACAACCGCCAACCTTCAACCACTAACTCAATGTTGTTGCTGCGATAGACGATGAAAGGGATGACATGGATGACGAACTCGGTGATTTAAGACCGGCGCCTAGAACATCGACTTGGCGGTTCTGGTCTTCTCCAACAGTTCCTTCACAGTATCAAGGTTG
>JACMJO010000388.1 GCA_014380605.1 Fimbriimonadaceae bacterium
GATACGACGGACATCCTGCTCCGAGAATACGCGCCAATTGTTCCGATCTCGCCGCACATCCTTGATCCGCTGCTCGCGTATCCAACGCAGCAGCGTTGACTTTGAGATGCCAGCCTCGATTGCCGCTTCATGCGTTGTATAGGTTCGGGTTTCCGGCAAGCTGGCCTCCTGAATATAGCTGAATATACTCGAAACCGGATTGTGGCAAGGCAAGCCCCGAGAATCCTACCTTTTTATGTGGATATCTCACCCAACAGTCAGCGCGAGCCGTCCGCATTCCTTGACGGTACGCGTATATATCACATATCTACGCCGTCGGTTCACAGGGGGGGCGGAAATGGTACGCGAATCCGATCGCCAGAAATTTGTACAGCTAGCTCAGGCGCGTGTGAACAGGACGCTCAAGGACCTACAGCTGATCGGAAACCTCTCAAATCGTTCAAACTACGACTATAGAGAGGAAGATGTAGAGAAAATCTTTCGCGCATTGAACCAAGAAATCACCGCATGTAGAAAGCGATTTGAACTGTCAAAAAGGAAGGCCGACGGCGCTCTGTTTACACTCGAATAGGATATCGCAATGGATTCGAAAAATGTGTGTCTAAGCCTGTTGGATGCCGAATCGGAAGCCCAAGCTTTGGCAATCCTTATGACGGTGCCGGAAGTGGCTGATCCAAAGAACTGGTGCCCCCTTGATCGCCGCGAGACAAACTTCAACATCACTTCCAATCAGGCGTCAGACGGAGGGAAGGCCCTGACAGAGCTGATGACCAACATGGTGGATGCTGTCTTGATGAGGGCAGCAAAGGATCACGGCGTTGTGGCAACGGCCAAAACTGCGCCAAAAACGATGTACGACGCTGTCGATAAGTTCGTCAAAAACCTTCGTGGTGGGAAGCTCGTCAACCTCGACTATCGCGACCCATGGCTCAAGGACTTTGCGCAAAAGAATCTTGTCATAGGTATTACCGGTGCGCGTTCCAAGGCGGCGGGCCTACCCTGCTATACGTTTGTGGACAATGGCGAAGGACAGCACCCGGTTGATTTCGAAGGGACGTTCCTGTCACTAAGCGCAGGAACGAAGAAGAGCATCCCGTTTGTCCAGGGCAAGTTCAACATGGGATCGTCCGGGGTCTTAGGATACTGCGGACGTCACTGGCTTAAGCTCATTGTGTCGCGAAGGTTCGATGGCACGGGCCACTGGGGATGGACCATCATGCGCCGCCGCCCCGGCAATAAGGATGACCTGCCGATTGCCGAGTACCTTGTCCCGGGCGGCAGCATCCCCAGTTTCCCGGCAGAAGAGCTCTTCCCCTTCAAGACGTCGAAAGGGAAGCGGTATGAGGGCGTCCATCTCAAGACGGGCAGCATCATCAAGCTGTATGACTATCAGGTTGGCTCCAAATTTCTCAGCTTTAAGGGCTCTCGTGATGCCCTGAACGAGAATCTTGTCGAGACAATTCTACCTTTTCGGATTCTGGACTTGCGCCAAACGCCCGACGCCAAGCGCACCGGGGATCGGGCACTCGGCGTCGATCCGAGACCGTTCTACGGCATGGAGTTCCTGCTCCTGAATTCTCACCGTGAGGAGGGAGCGGATGACGAGGACGAGGCAGCTGGGACTGGAAAGATTTTTGTTGGGAAATTCACGGACCCTGACCTTGGAGAGGTTTCGATAAGCGCTATCGGCCTAAAGCGTGACCTCCCGGGTTGGTTGAAGTCGAGCAACAATCGCGTGTTTCACACCGTTAACGGCCAGGTCCAGTTCAAGCAGACACGTGGCTATCTTTCTAACTGCGGCTTTCCAGCCCTAAAGGATCGCGTTGTGCTCATTGTTGATGCCAGCGGCCTCTCGTTCAGTGCACATAACGAGGTCTGGAAGGGCGATCGAGAACACATCAGGAGCACGATAGATGGAGAGCGATATCGCGAGGAGGTAACGCGAACCATCCGTGAATCTGAAATGCTGAAGCAATTGCAAGCGAAGGTAGCACAAGAGGAACTGGAGCGGGCAGCGAAGACAGAAAGCAACAGCCTATTCCAAAAATTGGTCGATAAGGACCCCACTCTCGCAGGGTTGCTGTCGAGCCGTGATCCTACGATCCGGTTGCCCTCATCGGGCGGAAGAAAGGGCGGTAAGGAAATCGGCGACGATGAATTTGAGGGAGCTTACAGCCCAAGCTTTGTTCGCTTTGAAGAAAAGTTCGAGTCTGGCCTAACTGTCCCTATCAATCTGACTCGGCCAGTTGTCGCGAGAACGGACGCAGAGAACGGCTATTTGCAGCGGACCGACATTCCCGGACGGGTGATTCTACCGGAGTCCCTGCGAGAAAACTTCACCGTGCGCGAGCACCTGAAGGACGGGAAGCTGACGCTGTTTTTCGAACCGAGCGCAGGGAAAGCGAAGGTCGGGGATATTTATCTCCTGCAGGTCAGTCTGCACGACGCAGGCATGCCGGAAGCTGTTCGAACCACAGAGATCAAGCTCACGGTCGGAGATGTGGTTATTGTGGAGAACAAGGAACCGGGCGAGAGGAGTGAGAACAAGAGTGGCGACGAAGGTGACAAGCCTGGCAAAGGGAAGGACGCGCCGATGCGCGGAATACCCCCTTGCATCCTCCTTACACGCGACGGTCGGCTGATTCAGGAACAGGAAACGGAGCAGTGGCCGAAGGATTTTACTGATGCCGACGGCGGGCTCATCGACGATCTTGGCGATGGAAACGTGGTCTACAAAATCAACTACGATAATGTGTATCACTTGAAATACCGTATGAGCCAGCACGGTTCGATTGCTCGCGACGTCGTAACAGAAAAGTTCATTCTAGGTATGCGTATCACCCTCATGGGCTACGAGCATGCTTACCGTTCCCAAAAGAAGGCGATGGGTCCAGAGGCGAACGGCCTAGATGAATTTGCCGATGAGTTTAGGCGGATGGCTGCCCGAGGGGCCGCTTCCACCGTATTGGCGCTTGCGGAGAATCTTCCAAAGATCGTGGACGCCACCTCCGTTCAGGCTGACGTCGAGTAGTACGGAACTCAGCCAAGAGGGCGATTAGGCCTTGTGGGTTTCAGCCCAAACTTTCCGATCCAGCACAGTTGCACCTTTCAAGCCCACTCGACCTGTTTGGGTGATGGCCGGGTCCAGGCTAGCGAAGTTTCCAAGCTTCATGGCGATCGATGAGGGCGTGCGACTCATCGCTTTGGCCAGCGCAATGACCTGCGGGTTTCGGTGGTCAAATTGGCCGAACGTGAGCTGGGAATAGAGTTCGAGCGCCTGCCTCGTCTGTTCCTCGGTCCAACGAATACCAGCAGGCATTTGCCCTCAGCCCCGCCCCCGCTGCCGCGGATGCCCCGTCGCGACGCCGCCGCTCAGCTCCGCGACCCATGGATATTCCTTCGCCACGTCCTCGTCATAGCCGAGGTTGAAGACGGTCGGGCTCTTTTCCGGGCGGTGGCCCAAAGCGCGGTCGTAATAGGTGCCGAAGGCCTTGTCCCAGAAGAAGGTGGTGATCCCGTAATTGCCGTCTTCGTCGTGGAAATGGTGGGCCATGTGGCGGCGCTTCATGTCCGCCAGCAGCCTGGATTTGGGCTTGTAGGCGAGGTGCTGGATGCAGTGGACGAACTCGTAGACGCAGGTGGTGAGCAGGCCCGCCGCCAGCACCTCGCCTAC
>JACMJO010000389.1 GCA_014380605.1 Fimbriimonadaceae bacterium
CAAACTCCAACTCGAAATCACCGTAGATTTTGTCGGTGCAAAGGAAACTGTTCGGAGTTCCCGCTACTGTCGACCCAATGATCTGGCCATCTTTGACTGAGTAGTTGGCTTTCCCGCCAAGCTGATGCCAGCCTTGGAGGGTCTTTCCGTCGAATAGGGGCGTCCATTCGGCGCTGGGTAATAGGGCAATGAGGGCTAATACAGGGATCATCGTTTTCTCGGGATTCGGTTCAGTGTGTACCAGGTTTCGGTGGACCATAGCGACCGTCCGCTGATGCTCTTTAGCCCGACAAGTCGAATGTGATAGACGTGCTCGGCTTTGAGCGTAGGGAATGCGAGTTTTACGGAACGCCCATCTTTGCTCGGAATGGCGGCAAGCGGGCTGATTCTCTCCAAATCGAGCTTGGGTCCGCCGTAAAGCTCCTTGGGCTCATAACGGAAGCTGTCCACCTCATAGGTTCCGAGTTTGGCGAGGTCGGCTGGATTGGCGGATTCGGTGAGTTCAATCGTGAACCCATCCGAATTGGCTTGCACCCGTCGCATCTCGAAGGTCTTGGTATCCGTTGGGGCTAGGCGTTGAAGACCGTAGCGATGGTTGAGGTGGTTCCAGTTACCGTTGCTCCCGATTCCTCCTACATAAAGCTTGCCATCGGGACCCCAAGCGAGCCGATTGACGCCTGCTTCCAGCCCCTGGGTGAAGCGGAAAACCGCGCCTTGATACACGCTGTCGATCTTCTCAAGGCAGGTTCGCTGGATGCCGCCGTAGGTAACGTCTCCGAACAGCATTTGCCCCTTGAAGATGCCGTCGGGAACCAGCACCGGCTCGCTTGGCGAGTTTGAGATCTCGCCGTGAGGCAACCAAAGCGCTGGCGGATCGGCCCTTCGCTTGCCGTCAGGGGAGACTTGGTGTCCATAGAATCCGCCCCGCTTGATGCGCATCAGCTTGGAGCAGGGAAGCCACGACCCTTGGTTGTCGCAAACGAACAATTCGCCATCGACCCCGATGCCCATCCCATTCGGGGTGCGGAGACCGGTTGCAAACACCGACCATTTTCCGGTCTTGGCATCTAACTCCAGGATCGAACCGGGGATGTTGGGGATTGGGTAGGCCTGTTCTGAACCGGGGTTGTAGTAAGTCCAGCCGCCCCGAAGGGGAACAGAGGTCGATAGGTAGTATTTGCCGCCCTTCGGCACCAGGTTGAAAGTGAATTCGTGGTAGTTATGGGACGCAGGCCAACCGCCTGCCATCGCGTCGTACCGATCCGCCTTTCCGTCGCCATCGGTATCTCTGAGTCTGGTCACTTCACCCTTTTGGGTGACCCAGATGTCGCCTGCGATCACTGCGATTCCAAGGGGCTCTCCGAGTCCCTCGGCAAAAGTTGACACTTTGACGCCCTCGGGCGGACCATTAAGGCCGCTGACGATATGCACGGCACCCTCCTGATCCCAAGTGCAAACCGCGAGTCGTCCATCGGGCAAGAACGCCATCCCTCCGACCGCGGGCGTGAATCCCGCCGGGCGGATAGTTTCAAGGCGATAGCTGGGATGCACTCCATCGAGCGGGCGTCCATCGCCGGGCGAACGGGGATCTTTGTCGTAGAACCATCGCTTTACACCAGGACCAACCACAGGCGTTTGTCCAGACTCCGAAAGCAAGGCGGCGGATGGGATGACCGAATATTCCTTGTCGCCTGGCTTTTGCCACTCAAGCTTGAGATTGAAATTGCCCTGGTCCTCATAGAAGGGAATCTCGAGCGAATAGTCGGCAGCCTTGAGTTCAACTACAAGCTCATCGCCAAAGCCCTCCACTCGCTCTGTGTCCAAGAGTTGTCTTCCGCCGAGGGACAGCTTTGCGCCGTCGTCGCAGGTGAGACGAAGTCGATATCGGCCCGCTACAGGAATTCTCAGCCAACCAGATGCCCGTCCAATATAGTTGTCCTTGATGAGTCCTTCCTGGCTC
>JACMJO010000390.1 GCA_014380605.1 Fimbriimonadaceae bacterium
TAGCCAGCTTTTCGATCCGATCAGAAACGGACTCCGTAGAAAGGGTGTCTCGAAGACGATCAACCAGAATCGGGAACGCAAGCGGTGTTGGCCGCGTCGGCTCGGTGATCACGACTCGAGCCTTTTGTAACCTTCGGAGAACCTGGGCCATGCGGGAGCTTTCCAACTGCTTCTCCAAAACCTCCTTCTCTGCCTGATGGAGCAACATATTCTCGGGATCGTAGCGGCGCAGAACGTCATAGTACAAGCCAGAACTGGCTTGGAACTGCTTGGCCGACTTCGCGGCGCCGGGATAGCCTTGAAAGACCAAGCCCGCGATCCTGGCAACCTCTCGGAACTGGCGGCGGGCCATTTCGACCGAGTTCAGACTCTCGAGGATGTCGTGATTCAGGTTCTCGCTAGAAAGCAGGTCATCCGCAAGCGCTTCAGCCAGCGGAGCCGGCTCTCCCGCGAGCAGTTCGAAGCCATAGTCGTTGCAGGCGATGGTGAACGAGATTGGACGGTGGCGCGCGATTCGGTACGCGAACAGAGCGGCAAGCCCCTCATGCACCAATCGACCTTCAAACGGATAGAAGAAAAGGTGGTGCCCGTCTCGAGTCTCGACCTTCTCGATCAAGAACTCATCTTCATCCGGAATCGCCGACCACTCATTCTGAACCTGAAGCAAGGGTCGGATGAGTTGCATCTCTGCCGATTCGAAAACCCCATGCCTCGCTTCGTGAAGCTTCTCCCGAATCGCATGGGCAAGTTCGCTGGATAGAGGCAAACGGCCACCCGCCCATCGTGGCACCGCTCCCTTGACGCTGGGTGCGGGCTTGACGTACGCGGTCATATCGCGAATCCGCACGAATTCTAAAGGCTTGCCCGAGAAGATAAAGCGATCGCCGGGGTTGAGGCGGGACAAAAAGGACTCTTCAACCGTCCCAAGGCGACTGCCCTTCACGTACTGAACGGTCAGCGCCGAGTCGCTCATGATCGTCCCGATGGAAAGGCGATGGCGCAAGGCGATCTGCTTGTCTTCGACCCTATAACGGCCATCGAGCTGAAGAACGACTCGCCGGAACTCTGGATAGGCTTGCAAAGCGGAGCCGCCTCTTACCACAAAGTCCATCACCCACTGCCACTCGGAGTCGGTCAAGTTTCGATAGGAGTGAGAGGACCGGACCTCATCCTTCATTTCAGATTCGAGGAAACCTTCCCCGAGGGCGATCGTCACCAAATGCTGGGCAAGGACATCGAGCGGGCGCTCGACTCCTTCCCTGCTTTCGATCTTCCCGGCATAAGCGGCATCACGGGCAGCGGCGATATCGATGAGCTCAAGACCGTGGGTTGGCACGCAAATAATTTGGGACGCAACTCCAGGCCGGTGCCCGCTCCTACCCGCCCGCTGGAGAAGTCGCGCGACCCCTTTTGGGGATCCGACCTGAATGACCCGGTCGACGGGGCTAAAATCCACACCGAGATCAAGGCTCGACGTGCAAACCACGGCCCTCAGCAGGCCTCGCTTGATCCCTTCCTCGACCGCTTCCCGGAATTCGCGATCTAACGAGCCATGGTGAAGTTCCACCTTGCCTTTCCAATCAAGGCGCATGCCCAGAATAGATTGGAACCAGATCTCCGCCATGGCCCGCGTGTTACAGAAGACAAGGCAGCTGGAGCTCTCTTCGATCGCTTGGATCACTTGGGGGATCATTTGGGTCCCAAAGTGCCCCGCCCACGGAAATCGGTCGATGGATTCGGGCAAAACGGAGTCGATCACGATCTCTTTCTCAATGTCGCCTTTGATAAGGACTGCGCTTTCTGGATTGTATGCACTCCCGAGAAGAGTCTGAAGCGCCTCAAGCTGGTTGCCGAGAGTGGCGGAGATGCCCCATATTCTTAGCCCAGGGCAAATGGTTCGGAGTCGGGCCAAGCAAAGCTCGGCCTGAACGCCTCGCTTCGTGGAGAGAAGTTCATGCCACTCGTCGATCACGACACATTGGAGGCCGCTGAGCAGTTCCCTGTGGTTTTCCCTGGATAGCAGAAGGCTGAGACTCTCAGGGGTGGTGACGAGGCCGTGAGGGAGCTCCTTGTTCTGCTTAGTCTTTTCGGAGGTCGTCGTATCGCCGGTTCGAGTCTGGACTTGCCACTCGAGGCCAAGGTCCTTGAGCGGGAATTCGAGGGAGTATTGCGTATCCGCGGAAAGGGCCCTTAACGGAGTGATCCAGAGGACCTTAAGGCCAGGGGAGGATTCGGATTCCAACGCTTCAGCAACCGGCCCTAGCCAAGCCGCAAACGTCTTTCCCGTGCCGGTGGCGGAGTGGATAAGGCCGCTCTTGCCTTCCCGATAGGCTCGCCAAACTTCGCGCTGGAATTCAAAGGGAGTCCAGCCCTTGCCTTGGAAATAGGATTCAATTTGGGCGAGTCCGTCAGCCACCATTCTCCAAGAGCATTGCCTTGATGTCGGACAGTCGATCGGCTTCCTCTTTGGGCTTATCTTGTCGCCACCGAGCAATCCTCGGGAAGCGCACGGCAATGCCTGATTTGTGCCGGGTAGAAAGCTGAATTCCTTCAAACGCGAGTTCAAAAACCAGTTCCGGGGTCACTGTCCGCACCGGGCCGAATTTCTCCAGAGTGTTTCTACGAACCCACGCGTCCACCTTGCGAATCTCCTCATCGCTAAGGCCGCTATAAGCCTTGGCGAACGAGACCAGCTTGTCCCCATCCCATACGCCAAAAGTGTAATCCGTGTAAAGCGAAGCCCGCTTGCCGCTTCCTCGGGCGGCATAGATGAGAACTGCGTCCACAGTGAGCGGGTCGATCTTCCATTTCCACCAAAGGCCCTTTTTGCGCCCCACCAAGTAAGGAGAATCCAAGCGCTTGAGCATTAAGCCCTCGACGTTTCGGTCTCGGGCGGTTTCGCGGATGGCGGCGAGATCGTCCCAACTCTCGGCGGTTACGGTCGGGGAGATTCTTAGATTAGGGATGTTAGCGTCGCACACCTGCGTCAACTTGGCCCGCCTCATCGACAGCGGCTCTTCCCGAACGTCGACTCCATCCAGCTCCAAAATGTCGAAAGCCACGAATTGTACGGGAACTTCCTGTAACAGCTTCTTCCCTACCGTTTTGCGGCCGATCCGTTTCTGTAGGTCGAGGAACTTGCGAGGCTTGTCGTCTTGCCAGGCCAAGACTTCGCCATCGAGGACGGTTCCATCCGAAAGCCAGGTTCCAATATCGGCAACTTCTGGGAAACGCTCAGTGATGAGTTCCTCGCCCCTCGACCAAACGAAGGTCTGGCCGTCTCGACGGACAAGTTGGGCGCGAATGCCATCCCATTTCCAGTCGGCATGCCAGTCCTCGATTGAGCCGAGCTGTAAAAGCGAGGATTCCAGAGAATGGGCCAGGCAAAACGGATACGGGCAGCTAATGTTCGACCCTTGAGTGTCGCCGTCGAATAGGGCTTGGAAGAACGCCGGAGTCGGCCGCCAATCGCCCATGAGGCGGTGGGCGATAGTGGGAGCCGGAACTTCACTTGCGATTGAAAGAGCTCGAATTACAAGTTCTTGAGAAACCCCGACTCGGAAAGAACCGCCGATCAGCTTGTTTAGGGCGTATCGACCGGCCCGATCCAGCTCTCGCCAGTACTGGGTGAGCTTTTCTCGTTGTTGCTCCTCGGGAATTCGCGCGAGCTCGGGCAAACGCTGTTCCATCCACTCGTGCAAGGGCGCTGGTTCTCCGAGAGAGGATTCGCCAAGGACAAGGGAGATCGTTTCGCCCAGATCGCCGACGGCATCGTAACATTCCCCGAACAGCCAGTTGGGAATCCCCCCCATTTCTGCGGCCCAGGTTTGCATCCGGGTGGAATTCACGGCCCTTTTTGGCCGACGGTGAGTAAAGAGCGCGACAGTCCAGACAGCGTCCTCGGGAGGAGCGGACTTGAAGTACTCCACCATCGCTTGAACCTTTTCGGTCGTCTTATTGGTGGCGTCGATCGCTGCGTAGAGTTCGGCGAATCGTTTCACTCGGACACCTCTTCGACAGCCGCATCGTCTTGCTCGCCCTCGAACTCAGTCTCCAAAACCTTGGCATCCAAGCCTTGCTCTTGGAGGTAGCGAACCACCGTTGCGCTGTAGCCGTGGGTCACCCACACACGCTCGGCTTCCGTGGCTTTGATCGCACTCAGAAGAGACGGCCAATCGACGTGGTCGCTTAGGACGAACCCTCGATCCACCGCTCGTCGACGCCTGGCACCGCGGATCGCCATCCACCCGGATAAAAAGGCGGTGGAGTGATCGCCGAATCGCCGAACCCACGGGGTGCCGTTTGCACTGGGCGGAGCTAGGATCATGGCTTGGCTCCAATCGAACTTCCCTTCGGCCTCGCCGATTACCTTGGTGGGTGGCAGTTGGACGCCTTGTGCTCGGTAGTCCTCCGTCAATCCCTGAACGGCGCCATGGAGGAAGATCGGGCCGATCTCAGGATTCAGGCCGGACAAAGCTCGCTGAGATTTGCCGAGCGCGTAGCCCAAAAGCAAGGACGCCTTACCCTGCGCCTGATTGGATCTCCACCAGGCGTTGACATCCGCGTAGACCTCTTCTTGAGGCGACCAACGGTAGATTGGCAATCCAAACGTGGATTCGCTCACGAAGAGGTGGCACTTGATTGGTTCGAACGGGGTGCAGGTTGTATCTGCTTCGGTCTTATAGTCGCCGCTGACGACCGCGACTTGGCCGTTATGCTCAACCCTGACCTGCGCGGAGCCCAGGATGTGGCCCGCCGGATGAAGGCTGACCTTGACACCGTTCCAGGTCAGAACCTCGCCGTAAGGGACCGAATCGATCTTGGCTTCATCGCCAAGCCGTCTCCGCATGACGAGCAAGCTTTCATCGGAGCAGAGATACCTCTCCATGCCCCACCGCGCATGGTCGCTGTGGGCGTGGGTGACGATCGCACGGTCAACCGGGCGCCACGGATCGATGAAGAAATCGCCCGCTTCGCAGTAGATTCCTCGCTCGGTTACCGTCAGCAACTCTTTACCCATTCAAAACAACCTATGCGGAAATACGAAAGTAAGAGACCTTTTTGGCGAGGTTTCCTAGAGAAATCGAAGGTGGCATACCGACCTGTATTTAGTGTCTAGCGAAGCAAAACCCATTCTCATGGCCGAGATTCTGTCCGCCTTGAGCTACGCGCTCGATCTTACCGAGGGCCAGCCGATGGGCCATTCGGTTCGCACCTGCCTCATCGCGATGAGGATTGGAAAAAACCTGGGGCTTGATGAAACCGAGCTTCGAGATTTGTACTTCGCTTCGCTTCTCAAGGATGCCGGATGCTCTAACAACTCAGCGCGAATCCAGAAGATCTTTGGCGGCGACGAACTGATCACCAAGCGGAACGTGAAGCTGATCGACTGGACCAGCAATCTCGAATCGCTTAAGTTTGCTTTTGCCAATACGGAGCGAGAGAGTGGCTTTGGTACCAAACTCAAGACCATGCTCAAGGCAATCGGGCCGCCTACGGCGGTGATGGATGGCGTCACAAAGGCTCGATGCACGCGGGGAGCCCAAATCGCCCTACAACTAGGTTTTGGAAAGCCAGTCGCCGATGCGATCTACGCTTTGGATGAGCACTGGGACGGTCGAGGCTCGCCCGAGCATCGGCATGGCGAAAGCATCCCTTTGCTCTCCCGCATCTTGTGCTTGGCCCAGACTCTAGAAGTACTTTATCAGGCTTTTGGACTCGGCGAGGCCCTAGAGATCGTGAAGAAACGCACGGGAGCTTGGTTCGATCCCCAGATCACATTCGCCGCGATTGGCCTGGAGACCGACTCTATGTTCTGGCTGGAGATCGGCGACATGGCCCGAACTCAGGCCCTCCAAATAGAGACGCCCGCTAATCTGGAGTACGCCTCCGACTCCGACATCGACCAAATTTGCACGGCTTTCGCCTCCATTATCGATGCCAAGTCGACCTTTACGGGCGAGCACTCTTCGAGAGTGACCCTTTATGCCCTAGAACTCGCCAAAGCGCTTGGCTTTGATCCCGAACGGATCACGATCCTGAAGCGCGCTTCCCTCTTGCACGACATTGGCAAACTGGGCGTCTCAAACAGCATTCTGGAGAAGCCAGGGCCGCTCGACGACGAGGAGTTCGTCCAAGTCAAGAAGCATCCCTACTTCACTCAAGAAATCCTCAAGCAGATTCAGGGGTTTGAGAGAATCACCGAAGTTGCGGCCGCACACCACGAACGGCTAGATGGCCGAGGTTACTTTCAGGGCCTCGACGCATCCCGATTGGACCTCGATATGAGGATCGTTTCAGCCGCCGACGTGTTCGATGCGCTTTCTGCCAAGCGACCCTACCGAGAGGCCATGCCGATGTCCAAGGTCTTTGAGATCATGGAGAAAGATGCCGGTAATTCCCTTGACGCCCAGTGTGTAGGAACCCTCAAGGACCTGTACTACGCCGAGCTTTCGATGGCGGCGTAGCCGAAACACGCTCTTGATTCGTCCCTACGAACGGATGCATTGGCGAGACTATCGGTCGATTCTGATTAAGGCTGGACAGGGGTGGTCGAGCCACTCAGCGCCGCGCCTTGCGGCCGCCTTGAGTTTTTACGCGATTCTGTCCCTCGCACCGATGCTCGTCATAGCGGTGACGATCGCCACCGCATTCCTTGACTCTGCTTCGATCAGAGCATCGCTTTCAGCGGAGGCCACGCAATCACTTGGCAAGGGTGCGTCGGATCTGTTCATCAGCATCATCGACCATGCATCCAAACCTGCTACCTCGGTACCCGCAACCATCATCGCCATTTTCATCGCTTTTTATGCGGCGTCTGGCCTCTTTGCCCAGATTGAAGAAGCGATCGAGGATGTTTGGGGCATTCAGCACCAAGGCAATCCCTTCAGGCTGTTCCTCATGAGCCGACTCAAATCAGTGGTTTTCCTTCTAGGGTTCTTGCTCATTTTTCTAGTTTGGTTGGCAACCGATTCAATCTTAGGCTGGCTGACGAGAACGTCGGGCGGGTTCTTTGGCTGGCCATTCATTAGCCTTCTTGCCTCGACGTTGTTTGCGACACTTGTCTTCGCGTTAACCTTCAAGGCCATTCCTCGGGGACGAATCTTGTGGCGAGACGTCTGGCCCGGGGCAATTACCACCGGGCTTGGATTCAGCTTGGCCAAGTTCGTTCTCAGCCTGTATTTCACCTATAGCGGATTCGCCACCGCATATGGCTCGGCGGGAGCCCTTGTAGTCATCCTCCTTTGGATTTACTACTCGTCCCAGATTTTCTTCTTCGGCGCGGAGATCACACAGGTCGTTGCGCTTCAGAGGAAGCCGAAGCCAGCGGCGCCTTATTTGCCGTCTTGACCAGCCATTTGATACCGAGGAATGCGGCGATCCAGATGGGTGAGAAGACGAGGAACCACATCAGCAACGACACGATCGACCGAAAAGCCATTGTCCCGGCGCCCCAAGCCGATGCCCACGAGGTCTGGAACCAGTTTGGATCGGTAGCGACTACTGCGATCGCAGAGGCCTTCTGGGAAAGTTTGAGCTCCAGCGTGGAGTAAGAAGCCTGGCTCGCCAAGGACTTTCGCTGACCGGCAATGCTCTCGATCTCTCCGCGTAGCCGACTAAGATCGTTGTTGATCGTCAGGGAGTCGCTGAGGTTGTTCGACTTTCGCAACATGTTGCGCACGACTTCCTCTTGCGCCAGCATCGTTTTCATCCGCGCATCGAAGTCGATCAGTTGCTCCGTCACGTCGTCTGCCGACACTTGCTTCTGAAGGCGAACTCCAAGTGCTTGGAACTGCTCCATCGCCGATTCGAATCGAGCGACGGGGACTCGGAGGGTCATGTCGATCACCGCGTCTGGTCCGGCGAGGTCCGTGCTCTTGACTTGGTCCACGCGCCCGCCCGCCGACTCGGCGATTTGTCGGGCCCTCTTTTCTGCGGTATCGACATCCTCCACTTGAACGGTCAAGGACCCGGTTTTGACCACGTTTCGATTCATCGCGGGTCTCTCATCGGAGACTAGCTTGGCAACTCCGCCTGCTTCATTCGATTGAGAACCGCGTTTACCTTCCTCCATCATCGGCGTTGACGATGAGCCGAAGGAGTCAGGCGAGGCAGCAGCTTCGTTGGCTCCGCTCGAACAGCCAATCGCCAAGATTGCGATGGGAAATAGAATTAATGTTGCTTTCATATTGCACCTCTGCTAAGTGCCAGCAACAACTTTGTCAGTTCACTTGTTCTGAACCATGGTCTGGGTTTTCTCAGACCAGCCACA
>JACMJO010000391.1 GCA_014380605.1 Fimbriimonadaceae bacterium
CTTCAGCGCGAACTTGGCGTTGTCGTCCCGGTCCAGGAACCGATTGGTGGCAAAGAGGCCATCTGCAGATCGGGCGAGAATGCCTTTACCCTTCGACGACAGAGCAAGAAAGGGCTCGTTGGAATCTACCGATCGCTTAAGCCAGGGCGAATAGGACAGGTCTTCGTATTCGAACGGAAGGAAATCGGCGGTGGACGAGGTCACACCGGAGTCGTAAGCCGACAGGTTCGCGTAGGTGATCGGCGAGGTGCTGATCTGGAGAGTCTCGTTTCCATCGGCATTCACGATCGACGTCGGACTCTTCAGGGCCTGTTGGCTTCGCTTGCGAAAATCCGATTCAAACGGGAGCACAAGCACCCTGCCGCCCCGATTGATGAACTTCTCCAGGTACTTCTCAAGCGGTTCCAAAGGGTTATTGCCGAAGATTGTTGGCCCGTCTTCGATATAGGCCGCGATGACCAGGTCCTTCTCGCCAAGCTGAGGCTGGCGGAGTCTGCTGATGACGGTCGGGATACCGTTTCGGTCTAACAGCTCTTGAAGGGCATGAAGGCCGCTGGGGTTGTAGGAACTGGCGACTGGCCTCGCCGTGGACTCGCGCTGTCCAATACCGATCAGGATAGCGGCGACGAGCAAAACTGCGAGCAGGCCGTAAGCAACCTTGGGTAGGAGGCCTTTCATTTCTTGACGCCTCGCAGGGTTTCGGTAATCTCTTGATACCAAGATCGAAACTGCTCGACGTCCTCTCGACCCTTGACGTGGTAGCCGTACCATATTCGGTCGAAAGCTTGGGTAGGCGGTCGGAAGTCTATTGTCGACGGCTTCTTGGAACTCGTTTGGATTCTCGCCAGGTGCTCCCAGTTCGTTTCGCCCCGGATGAATCGGGCGATGCCTGCTTCATCAAACTTCAAAAGGCACGAAAGGTACATTGCCCGTACGGCCTCCCGGAATCGACCTTCGGCGAGGTGCTGATCGGCAAGGCTAAGCCATTCGTCAAGGGTTCTTTCGGGCTCATCGTCTTCCAGCATCGCCTTAGCTTTGCGGGTAAGGCCGAGCTTCCAACTGAAATGGCGGATGGCGAAGTAGCCAAACAACAGAATGATTGCGGCCAACAGGACCCAGATCGCGGGGACGATCCAGCCAAGCACCGGGGCTTGGGGAAGGTTAACATTGGATCTCGGGCCATTCTTGGGGAACAGATCCATGATGCGCTTCATTGCACCGTCGAGCCAGTTGCTTTCCTCTTGAACCCCAGGGTCTGCGTACAGCGGGCTGGCTTTAATGGACTTGATCTGCGACTTTGCCTGGTCGGCTTTGGGCGCTTCACCAGCTGCTCGGATGGCAACGAGGCCCTTGACTTCCTGCACGGAATAGCTTCCGCCGACGTCGTCGAACGCTTCGCTTACCGCCTCTTCTTGAGAGATCAAATCCCCAAACGATGCAGAAATCCGCTTGACTTCAGCCGCCGTATTGGCAGGCTCAAGCGCCTTCGCAAGGTCGCGATAGGTGTCGCCCATTGCGAAGGCAACTAGGATCGCAAAACTAAAGCTCGAAGCGAGTTTGGCGATCCGTGCGCCAGACATCCGCGGCCAGTGCCTCAATGTCATAACCCTCCAATCTAATTCTGCGTTCGTAGTAGATGATGGCGACAGCCGTCGCCCAAACCGGGACGAGCGTCCATACCCAGAGAAACAACGGAACGAGCTCAACCGCGTTGATCAATAATCCGCCGTACGGAACGTTGTCGAACATGCTCGCGAATCGGTCCTGAAACCCAACCAGAGCAAGGAAGCCGCTCAGACCGAGAGCAACCAAGCAGCCGACAAAGAAAAGCACGATGTAGAGCGTCCAGACATGCCCGTACCCAGAGGCGATCGACCCCGCGCCCTTCATGAGTTCGACACTTCGCTTCGCCGCTGCTCGCGGCCCCAATCCCTCAAGAACGGCAATCGGGGCGGCAATGGCATGACGGCTGATAACCAAGAGGAAGATCAGACCTCCAAGAGAAAACCCGCCAAACGCCAAGACTGCGACCAGGCCCGCGACAACATTGCTCTGGCTAGTGGACTGATCGAGCATCGAGCTGAGAATGGACAGCCCAAATGCAGCAAGAATTCCGCTACATGCGAGCAAAAACTCCCAAAAATGAACCCGGATCAACGTGCCTATGGTTCGTTTTGCCGCTCGAGTCGCCCCATCAATGGACGGCACATTGCCAAGCATGAAATCGGAGACTAGCTGAGTCACGATGGCCGTGGTCGCAGAAACGCCAATGATAATGAGCGGCCCGCCTACAAACAAGGCTAATCCGATTGCGAATACAACTTCGCCGTATTGGGTTGAGAGGCTGGAGGAGTCTTTGGTGGTGAAGAAGGAGGGAAGAATGTAGCTTCCGATAAAGGCTAAAGCAGCAACGATGAGCAACGTCGGAAAAACGGTCGCCTTCAAGAATGTCCAGCCAAGCTGTTGGTAAATTCTAACGGCGGTATCGATCACTTCGCCGCTCGCCATTGTGCGTAAGCGGGCTCGGCGGTTTAACCGCGCAGATCGCTCGACAAAGAAACGCTCAACGGGATCGGACGTCACTTGAAAGGCCAGTGTATCCAAACGACCGCTTCGGAACGATGCTTTTTGGAAAGACGTCGTAACTCAAGTAGGTCTTGGACTTACGGGAAGGACGTTCGGCCAGTAGTGATGAGACCTTCAAGGATAGAATCTAGAACATGATTGCAACGACCGCGCTTATGATGGCGAGTTTGACGGCTCAAGTCAGCCAGAACATCGACAGCTATATTCAGAAGAACTTCGACGACGCCTCGCTAACGGCTCGGGTCAAGTACGCCAATCAAAAGGAGCTTGCGAAGATCAACGACGATTTCGGCAAAAGCTATCGGTTGCCGTACACGGATGTTAAAGTCAAGGAGCCGTTCAAGGTTCGCCTTGAAACCAATGTCGACGACACGAAGGTTCTATACATCATCAACGGGACGACGTTGCTCATCCGAATTCCGCGGATCAAGGTGAACACCCGTCAAGACCTCGCGAAGTCGCCGGGCCGACGCCAAACCCTTCTTGATTTCGGGTTGCTGACCCCATCGCTTTTCAATGGATTTCTTGAGGCCAAGTTTGTCAGGCTCGATCGGGCTACAAACGATGTCGTGTTCGATATCACCCACCCAAAGATTTTGGATGACACCAGTCGGCACAGAGTTTGGATCGATCCTCAGAAGAAGTTCGTAACCAAGCGCGAGTGGTTCAGCCAGCGAGGGCGACAGTTGGCGACGTTCTATTACAACGAGCCCGTGAACCTTGGCGGCGTTTGGGTTCCGACCAAAATGCAGGTCAAGAATGTAGACGGAGCGTTGGCGGGAGAGACGTACTACACGAACCTGAAAGTCAATACAGGTTTGGACGATGCACTTTTCTCGGTGAAGTAAATCCGACGGTAACGAATTCGGGGTCGGAGGCGATAGTATGGGCTATGCGTCTTCGACCCCTTTTTCTTGCCGCCGGATTGCTTGCGGCAGGTCTTTCTCTTGCCCAAACCAAACCTGACTTTGGCAACTACGCCGCCATTACCGCCAAGCGGCTTCGGGCGCATCTGGAGTTCATCGCCAGCGACCTGTTGGAAGGGCGGGATACGCCTTCGCGCGGGCTAGACATTGCGAGCGAGTACATTGCCGCGCAAATGAAGCTAAGCGGCGTGGAACCGGGAGGCGATAAGGGCACTTATTTCCAGTCATTCCCGGTTAAGCAGGTGAGAATCTCGGGCTCTAAGTCCGCTATGGAGATTTCAGGGACAAAGTTCGCCCCATTCGACGATTTTATTCCCGGTTTCGGGACCGCCCAGGCGAGCGGAAACGTGGTCTACGTGGGACACGGCTACCGAATCCCTAGCAAAGGCATTGACCCATACAAGGACATCGACGTGAAAGGCAAGCTTGTTTTGAAGCTGGACATGGTGCCGAAGGAGTGGAGTTGGACGGAGTATTTCGGAGGCAAGCTTCCGGGGGCTGAATCTGCCGAGCAAGCGGCGCTTCTGAAGGGCGCGGTTGGCCTACTAACGGTCAAAACCGTTGCCGACTACGAGAAGTGGGGAGAGATCGCGAAGCGGTCGAGAGATCAGGTCTTTCCCATGTTTGGCAACGAGACGTTGCCCGGGGGACTGGCGACAGGCTCATTGTCCCCCCAAGCGGCGAAACTGCTTCTAGAAGGAGAGGCCGCTACGTTCGACCAACTCCAGAGTCTATCAAAAGAAGGCAACGCCGGAAACTCCTTTGCTCTCACGGCGGCCAAAACGGTCAAGCTCAACATCGCAACCCAGGAGGAAACGGTCAAAACTCGCAATGTCGTGGCGATCGTTCGAGGCTCGGACCCTAAGCTGAAATCCGAGTACGTGGCAATTGGCTCGCACTACGACCACGTGGGAATGGCGGGCGGGGAACAGCCCGATCGCATCTACAACGGGGCGGACGACGACGGATCGGGAACGGTCGCGATGATTGAGATGGCCCATGCCCTTGCATCAGGTCCCAAGCCGAAGCGGTCGGTCATCTTTGTTTGGCACGCAGCGGAAGAAAAAGGGCTTTGGGGATCGGACTTCTTCACCAAGAACCCGACGGTTGCGATTACGTCGATCGTCGCACAACTCAATATCGACATGATCGGGAGATCGAAAAAGGCTGGAGACACAAACCCGCGGAACAAGGCTCTTTCAGGTCCCCATGCGATCTACGTGATCGGGTCTCGCCGTTTAAGCGCGGAGATGGGAAACATCTGCGCCTCCGTCAATAACCAGCTTTTCAAGCTGAACTACGACTTCCTATACGACAGGCCGAACGATCCCGAGAACTTTTACGAGCGTAGCGACCACTTCAACTATGCGCGCTACAAGATTCCCATCGCTTTCTTCTTCAGTGGGGTTCATGAGGACTACCACCAACTAAGCGATGAAGTGGTGAAGATCGACTTTGTGAAGATGGAGAAGGTATCGAGGACGGTCTGTGCGACCGCTTGGATGCTGGCTAACCGCCCTCAAAGACCAAAATTGGATAAGAAGGACTAAAGCGGGAGCGATCGCTCCCGCCTTCCTCACCTACTTCTTGCGCCTTCTGAGAAGCGCAAGGGCTCCGAGGCCCAGGGCCGCCATTGTAGCTGGCTCCGGCACTGGATTTGTGGGGGCGATGCCCGTGACTTGCTGTATCCATGGAGCGCCAAGGGAGATATCGGCCCAGCCGGACGCATCGCCGTACTTGCCGACGTTGCCGCTGTTGAAGTTGGCTTGCACCAGGTATGAGGTGACGCCAACGACTAGGCTTGAACCTGCGAAGTTGACGAACAGCCCGCCGCCGCTATCACCGAACGTTACATTGCCTTCTAAGCCGAGAGCAGATGGAGATGAACCGACGGAACTTAGTGTGTTGGTCGTTCCACCTGGATTGTCAAAGTCGCTCAGAAGTCCCGCCAAATCAGCTTGGAAGTTCAGAACGTCGATTACGTTGTGGAAGCCGCGACGCTGACCATCTGACCCAGTTGCGCCGGTGTTGCCATCTCCAATAATCCCAAAGCCAACGGAAGTTCCGATCTGCCCAAGCTCACCTGCGCCAGCGTAGTATCCGCTTGGAGTTACCCCAGCCACTCCGCCGGCAATGAAGCCGAGAGCAAAGTCGAAACCGCCAGTTCCGACTGTGCCCGACCACGACGGGTGGTTGACGATGCCGGTTACTCCATAGGTAGTGCCGTTGAGAAAGAACGAGCCTGTTGAAGTGCCGCCTCCACCATCCTTGACATGAGCGGCCGTCAGGATCCAGTTCGCACCAATCAATGTCGCCGAGCCACCGGCGCCGTTAAAGTTCACCGCTCCAACCGTGTTGAATTGGCTCCCAAGATTCAGATAGTTTGCATCGGGAACGTCGTGTCGACGGGTCGATGCGTTTGCCAGAATCGGGGCAAAAAGTGCGGCAGTAAAAAGTGCCGAGAAAAGGCTTAACCGATGTACGCGAATCAAAACTACCCTCCAATCAATTAATTCAATAAGTCTACAATCGCTTTGACGGCCTCTTCATGATAAA
>JACMJO010000392.1 GCA_014380605.1 Fimbriimonadaceae bacterium
CGCCGCGATGCAAGAGTTCGACCGCATGTACATCATGAAGCCGTCCAAGGATGGCCCGATCGGCCCCGACAACTCCATGCTGACCCCAGTGTTCTATCTCTTCCGAAATGCCTTCGAGTTCTTCAAAATGGGCTCCGCATCGGCGATCGCCTGGCTGATCTTTGGGATCATCATCGCTTTGACCTTCATTCAATTCAAACTAGCCCCCCGATGGGTTCACTACGAGACTGACAAATGACCGCTGGACTCATCTACGCAATTGGAACCTTGGTGACTTGGGCGGGCTGGTTCTACGCGTTCAAGGTTTGCTTCACCCTCTTCCAGCTTGGCCTTGGGGTTCCGGGTGCGGACCGAGCTAAGTCGATCAAGAGCCTTGGGTTGTGGGCCGGAATTGGCGCCATCGGCCTGCTGGTGGGAGCCTGGCTGCCATCCAGGCTTGAGGCAAAGCCGGCCCAACCTGTGATTTTGCCGTTGGTTTGGTTTGTCATGCCTTACGCTGCTTGGCTGTCGGTTATTTGCCTTGCACTCTTGTTGGTGAGGGTGTTTCAAAGGTGGTTTGCATTGACCTTGGAAGAGTCGCGAGATCGTGAGAAGGCGGCGCTGGCATGGCTTGTAGGCTTTATTGCCTTTATTGCGATCTACCAGCTTGATAAGGACAACAAGATCGAGATTCTGAAAGGTGGAATTCCGTTCTCTCTCGAAACCATCGCCGGGCTAGTTCTTGGACTCCTCGCGGCGATGGCGGCGATGATTGCTGCGGGCCGAGCGGTCAAGAGCCGGGGTCTATCCAAGGCGCTGGTCAACCAAGTTGCGCTTATTGCAGGCTCTATCGTATTCGGACTTCCATTCGCCTTCTTGGTGTCGACCAGCTTCAAGGAAGACCGGGACATGTCCAGCCCGAACGGAATCGTTTGGATTCCCCGGGTTCAAGACACCGTGGACTATATGGACCCCAAGAACCCATTGTACGTGACCGAGTACCAGGGCCAGCAGGTTCGCGGTGTAGTCGTAGAGAATCGTCCGGACGGAACGTCGAAACTCGATGTTGAGCAGCCACTGGCGATTCGTGGAACGACTGTCGAGGTGCCCAAGTCCGCTCTCAAGGAGATTCCCCGCAAGGCTCCCTTATACTCAGGAAAACTAGACGGGCAGCCCTTTGAGGGCTTCGTTGCCGAGAACCTGGAGGATGGTGGTTTTAAGCTCAAGCTGACGAAACCAGACTCCTTGAAGGGGCAACTCAAGGACTTTCAACCTGGCCAACTTAAGCCTGTTCGCCACGTCGGCTTGCGAACTCAGAACTATCCGGAAGCGCTAAGCTACCTTCCACCAGAGACGAATGGGGGATTGGTCTATCTCAAGAACTCGCTGGTCCTGGTGGTGCTGAGCGTCATCGGAACAATCTTGAGCTCCTCCATCGTGGCCTACGCCTTTTCGCGGATGAAGTTTCCGGGCCGAGACTTCCTCTTTGGAATCCTCCTGGCAACCATGATGCTGCCCGGAGCAGTAACCCTCTTGCCTCAGTTCCTCATATTCCGCTCACTCGGCTGGATCGATACCCTCCTGCCGCTCTGGGTGCCGATGTTCTTCGCAAGCGCGTTCAACGTCTTCCTGCTTCGCCAATTCTTCAAGGGAATTCCTATGGAGTTGGAGGATGCGGCAAAGATAGATGGGTGCTCCTATCTCCGTGCGTTCTGGAACATCATGCTTCCCCAGATCAAGCCCGCTTTGGCCGTGATCGCAATCTGGACCTTTATGGGAGCCTGGAACAACTTCATGGGGCCACTCATTTACATTAATTCGCCGGAAAACATGCCGCTGAGCTACGCTCTTCAACTGTTCCAAGGAGATCGATCTGGAGAACCTGGGTTGTTGATGGCCTTTGCCACCCTTGCCATTCTTCCTGTGTTAGCCGTGTTTTTCTTCGCTCAGAAGTATTTCATCGAAGGAGTTACGTTGAGTGGAATGGGTGGGCGCTAAAGCCGCAGAAATCTTCTCATGGACTCCAGCTTCTTGGGTCCAATCCCTTTGACAGCTAACACCTCGTCGATGGATGTGAACCCGCCGTGTTCTTTTCGGTAGTCAAGGATTTTCTCCGCTGTGGAAGGGCCAACGCCTGGGAGTTGCTGAAGTTGGGCAGACGAAGCGGTGTTCAAAGAGATGGAGCCTTCTGCAGGTGATGGCTTCTTACCTGTGCTCGGTCGTTTTCCACCTGATTCCGGTTCCACCTTTATCTTGCCAGAGAGTGCCAACGCTCCCGGTCCGCCCCGATACTCCTCTGGAACATCAATTCGAAGGGGCGGAATTCCTCCGAGAGGTCGTGGCCTTGTTCTTTGGGGCGTCGAGGATTTGGATTCGACTTTTGCGGTTTTTGCGGCGATATGGATTGGAGCACCATCTTGCACCCTCGCCGCCAGATTCCAATCCGTCAGGTCGGCGTGAGGCTTGGCTCCACCCGCCTCCCGAATCGCATCGTGGACTCTACCGTCCGGCTTTAACCGATAGACCCCGGGCTTACGAACCGCACCCGAAACGTGGACCACCAAACTGGAAGGCTTTGCGGGCTTCGTCTCCTCGGTCTTGGGCGGCAAGTTCTCGAACGTGATCTTGGAAGGAGACTTGATGTTGGTGGCCCCTACGTAGGTGATTCCGCCAATCGCCAGGACCCCAATCGCAAGGTAGGTTGCCTTTTCTTTGAACGGCATTTGCGACAACATCGATAAGATATTCGCGACCCATAACTAACTTTCCTGCATCTTCAATGGCGTTCGGGAAGCCCATTTTCTAACAAAGCGTGGCGCCAGCCTCGGACACTAACTCGGCAATGGTCGGTGCGAAGAGCATAGAGAAACCGTTCTAGGATAAGCGCGCCTAGGTGGATCGTTTTCTCTCGGCCGGGTTCCAATCCAGGTACGTCTGCTCTTTCCAAATCGCTCATCGCCCCGAGCCACCCGAACGCCTTGCTGACTTCCTCGTACCCCAGCGTCGCACCATTGACTCGTTCGGGCTCCCAACTAAGGATTCGATCCCGAATCAAAACTAAGTTCGTGCCCGTGGCCCCGAGGACGATGGCGGCTCCGCTTTGCTGAGGTAGGTAAGCGAGACCGATCTGGTCGTCGATGTTCTTGACGCTGCTAAGGATGGACATCGGAGAGAGTCGCTCGTCCGGAAAGTAGCTCGATTTCAGGCCAAGAGTTCCTATCGAGTAGCTTCTGCGAAAGCGCACGATCCAGTCTGAGCCTGACCGATCTGCCGTTACCAACTCGGTACTGTGCCCCCCCGGATCAATGATTGAAATCCTGGATTCGGCCGCAAACAGTGGATCGGATGCAACAGATTGGAAGCCGAGTTGCGCCTCGTCTTCACCGGACAGAACGGATACGGGCGTGCCTTGTGCCAGGGCCAACCCCTGGAAGTCCCGAGTATTGCTTGCAATTCTTGCGGCCATGGTCGCGGCGGCAATGGGCTCCTCTACTCCAAGCCCCCAAGCCTCGCTGAAGAATCGTCGGAGCGCCTCAAGCGTGGCCGCAATCCCGGCTTCCCCTAACCGTCCAGTTGCCTTGGTGCCTTCTCCGAGCGCCGTAACCGCAATCTGTTCCCGGATGAGTTCCCAGGCTCCGCCCTTCTGCTCGGCCACGACGAGAATTACTGAGTTCGAGCCAACGTCGATGACCGCCTTCCGCATTGACTCAGCCTACCTGCGGATCGCTACTTCGCCAGGCTCGCCCTCGACGCCCTTCACGGTGATGTGAATCGGTAAGAACTGCTTGATGACCCAGATGATCGTCAAGAACCTCTTGGTCAGTCTTGAGACGGTGAACGTCGTTTCACCCTCGGCGAAGACGGCGGTCGGCAAAATCTGGTCGGCAAGGAAGGGATCGACGCTTGTGCCGGAGCGAACCCACTCATAGGTGTCTTCAAAGGAAGCCTGGGCGACCGCCTCAATCCGTATTCCCTTCGCGCCCATTGCCGTCGCGCCGCCAAATCCGTTTTCGTACTCGACCCAAGTTGTGACGCAGACACCAGGTTTTCGAGAATCCACGCCTGTGATCTCAATTTCGAAGGGAATCTTTGCGTTGATTCCAAGGTTCGTCAGATGGGCAAGGCCACGGTGGGCAACCGTCATCGGAAGTTCGCCAACCGAAATGACCGCTCGCGCCGCGATAAGATCACCCTTCTTCGACCAATCCACGGCTTTCAAGGCGGAGGGCTCGATTTCAACCGATACCTCGCCCCCGCCATCACGCCCGAATCCGGCGGAGATTTGCTCTGGAAACGCATAGAGCCCAAGCCGCTTTTGGGCGCCCATCGTTACGTTGGCAAAGTAGTCGTAGCACAGGGAATGAGAGCCGTACGTTTCGCCTCCAAGGGTAACGTGCGAATAGACACCGGTCCTTGCCAGCACCGGCAAGAGGGCGTTCAGTAACACGTTTGCATTCGGTACCCGGTTGCCAGGCTGAAAAGGGCTGATATCCAGAACCTCCCGTAATCCCGTGCATCGTTTGGTTGGATGGAAGCTGAGAGTGGACGAGCCTGATTCTAACCCAATGGTCTCTGCGGCGCAACACTTTGCCAAAGCCTTGACAAGCGTGATGTCCTCGATGTC
>JACMJO010000393.1 GCA_014380605.1 Fimbriimonadaceae bacterium
TATCCCCACCACCGAGGAGGCGGAGCGTTTTCATCGAGAAAGGGATTCCAAGTTCTCAACCCGCGAAGCCGTGCTGCAACTGCTTGAACAGAACCAAGCCGCCTATTTTGATTGGCTGGACGATCTGACGCCCGAAAGACTCGATTCCCCAATGAATCTGCCATTCGGAATGGGCGCGATGCCGACCTCCATCGGGATCGCTGTAATGTCCACCCATCTGATGTGGCACACCGCCCAAATCAACTATATTCAAACCGTCTATGGCGACCATGATTGGCACCTGTAGGAAAGGAAACTTATGAAACTAAAAATCGCACTCGTCCCGATCGCCCTCGCCGGTGGATTTGTCGCCTACGTGGCCATGCACCCTGGAGTCGCGCTTGCAGAGCCGCGCATCGCCTCCTTTGTACCGACCCCATTCGCGCAGAAAGCGAGCTACACAATCGACGCCATGCACGCCGATGTCAGCTTCGAAATCCGGCACCTCGAGCTTTCGATGACCCGTGGCCGATTCAACAAGTTCAGCGGCAAGCTGATCGAAGACCCTTCCGATTTGACAAAGTCGAGCGTCGAGTTTACGGCCCAAGTGGATTCCATCGATACGGCCGTCCCACCTCGCGATACCCATCTGAAGACCGCCGACTTCTTCGACGCGGCAAAGTATCCGACCATGACCTTCAAGAGCACCAAGATCGAAAAGAAAGGCGACGGCTACGTGGTCACGGGCGACCTTAAGATCAAAGATAAGACCAAGTCCATCTCCATCCCTTTCAAGCACTACGGTCCCAAAAAGATGACCTTGGGCGAAGACAACACGCGGGTCGGCATCATCGCGGAGCCGATCACCATTAAGCGAAGCGATTTCGGAGTCGGCGCCCAGTTCAAGCTGCCAGACGGGACTGAGGGCGCAAGCGACGCGGTCGTCGTCCGCATTTCGTTCGAAGCGCTTCTAGACAAATAGAATCAGTTCCCCCTCCTCCAAGACGAACCACTTGGAGGAGGGGGAACTGCTGTGCTACTTGGCTGGGTTCAGCCACCAACTCAAAGCCTTATCAAACACCCGCCGCGCATGCTTGGTGTTGTGGAAGCCTTTGCCAGGAACCCAGACGTGGTCGTAGCCTTTGTATTTGAGGGCGGATTCCATTTGGAGGTTGCCCAGCCACCAGCTTCCGTGGTCGTTGTTCAGGTCGTTATCGCCGTCCTGAAGGAACACTCGGATTGGTTTCTTCTCGTTCTTGCGAATTAGGAACGGATAGTTGTGGCCGCCTTCTCGCTTGCTTGCGCCACTGGCGATGTTGGCGAAGCTCCCGATGAAGCTGAGTGCGACCCCAAACTGGTCGGGCCGTTCCCAGCATGCGGTGAAGCTGCAGATTCCGCCCGAACTCATCCCGGTGAGGGCTCGCTTGGCGGGGTCTTTGCTAAGCTTTACGACTTTCTCGACCTGCGGGAGAATCTCGGTTAAAAGGAACTCTGTGTACTTTGGACTGAGGGCGTCGTACTCGGCGGAGCGGTTGCTGTAGGTTCCGGGATTGTTCTGGCCGGGCTCGATGAAGACGCCGACGGTTTGCGGGATCAGTCCTTCCCGCGCACAATTCTCCAGTCCATTGGCGATCCAATCTCGGTCCCATTGGGCATCGGTGGCGATGAGGACGGGGTACTCCTTCAAGGCGTCTAGGTTCGGGGGAAGGTAGATATACCACTTGCGGGTGGTGCCGGAGTAGATCGAACTCTTCCACTCGCCCATGTCGCGAAGTTCGCCCTTGCGCCCTCCGGGAGGAGCTAAGGTGAAGGGGTTGGGGTCGTAGACTTCCACCTGGAGGCCGCCTCGGAGAGTCTTGCCATCGACTTGATAGTCCAGAAGATACGCGTCGCCGCTGTAAAAATCCTGGAGAGCGATGTAGAGGGTGCTCTCTCCCATCTGGGCAAGGTGGATCATGGTCTTGCCCTTGTTGGCGAGGGTGACGGTGTGCTTGCCCGGTCCGGCATCAACCGCGAAAAGCACCCTGGTCCCTTGCTCGCGAGGGTTGGCGCCTTTCAAAAGTTCATCGGCAAGGATGTGCTTTCGAACCATGGCCTCCGCCGCAGGGCGGTTAGTAACGATGTTCCGCTCTAACTCCTTGAAATCCATACTGGCACCTTGCATGTGCATAAGATAGAGAGCCGCTACGCTGAGCATAGGAAGATTATATGCTCTGTGGGCGTCGGCTGTATTGTGCCGACATACCTATCTTCACACATTGGGCGCCTTCGCTTGCTATCATCTGCGTCATGCGTAACGCCCTTTTGATATCGTCGCTCTTCATGGCATCTGTGTCCCAAGCCGACCAGGTGGACGAGATTGTTGAGAGGGCCATTAAAGGACAGAAGATTCCGGGCGTTGCGGTGATGGTTCTTCGGGAAGGGAAACCGATCAAAACTAAGGGGTACGGGTTTGCCAACCTGGAACACCGAGTTCCGGTGAAGCCGGAGACCATCTTCCAATCAGGCTCGGTGGGCAAGCAGTTCACCTCCACTCTGGTGATGATGCTGGTTGAGGAAGGGAAGATGAAGCTCGAGGATCCCATCTCAAAACACTTCCCAGAGGCCAAGGGGGCCTGGAATGGAGTGCGATTGCGACACTTGCTGTCTCACACCTCGGGATTGCCAGATATGCCCTACGGCAAGATGGACTTGCGGAAAGACTACACGGAGACCGATTTGGTCAAGTTCATGGTTGATCAGAAGCCTCCCGAGAAGCCGGGTGAGAAGTGGCGATACAACAACGGTGGGTACGTGATGCTCGGCATCCTGGTGAAGCGTGTGACCGGCAAGTTCTATGGGGACATGCTTCAAGAGAAGATATTCAAGCCGCTTGGGATGAACACCGCGCGGATCATCAATGAGGCCGACATCATTCCCAACCGCGCGGCTGGCTACGAACTGGGCAAGGACGGGATCAAGAACCAGGATTGGGTCGCGCCGATGACCAACACTACTGCTGACGGGTCGCTGTATCTGAGCCTGCTGGACTATGCGAAATGGGATGCCGCCCTCTATGGAACCAAGCTCTTGAAGGCAAGTTCTCGGGAGTTGATGTGGAAGTCTACAGTGCTGAACGATGGCAAGAGCACGCCTTACGGCTTCGGGTGGGGAACCCAGATGGTGGGAGGGAAGCGATTAATCGACCACGGCGGAGCTTGGCAGGGCTTTACTACCTACATCGGGCGACATGTGGACCAAAAGATCACGGTGGTCGTGCTCACAAACCTCAATGCGGGGAGGCCAGAGTTGATTGGCCGCTCGATTCTGCAGGTTTATGTGCCGGCAAAGCCTTAAGCGGGCCGGGATAACGAACCTCAAGACGCCTCGTAGAATTTCTCGAAGAAACTCACAATCAGCACTATGGACCAGAACGAGCCGATCCGAAAACTGAAACTTCTCTCTTCTCATGACGAGGCCGGCAACGTTCGGACGTTCGTCTTTGAAACCGGCGGGCTGACCTGGATCGCCGGCTAAAGCCAAGGCTACATGTTGCTGCAGGCGGGCACGACGGAGGCCGAGTGTCAAGGCTGGTTTACGATCGCCTCGGCGCCCCACGAAGGGACCATCCATATCTCCACCCGCGTCTCGCAGAGCGCTTTCAAGCAAGCCCTCAACGCCATGCGGCCGGGCGATGAGATCCAGTCCCATTCGCTGGAAGGCGACTTTACTTGGGAAGAGATATCCGTTGTGCCGGTCGTGGTGGTGGCCGGTGGAATCGGCATCACCCCATATCGGAGCATCCTGCTCAGCCGAGATGTGACCGGCGAGCCCCTGAATGCCACTCTGCTCTACTTCAACCGCACCGACGAGGTGCCGTTTCGAAGGGAACTCGAATCGCTGGCTGCCAAACACCCCGAATTCGCCCTGAAAGTAGTTGTCGGAGAGCAGGTATCCGCCGATTCGATTCGGCGTCTTGCTCCGCAATCCAGTGGGCAAATCGTGTTCATTTCAGGACCAGAGCCGATGGTGGAAGCCATTGGTTCCGACTTGAAGGATCGAGGAGTTGAAGTTAAGCAGGACTGGTTCCCGGGGTACGACGAAAAGAGCTATTGATCTGCCCAGGACAAGGTTGCCGGGTAGTAGTCAATCGCTTGTCGACGAAACACGTAGACCTTGCGGTGCACAACCAGTCGAATCCCCGATTCATCTTGATTGTATCGACACCAGAGCTCAAGCGCGGCGCGGTCGCGGGGCTCTTCGTAGGGACATGGTTCCATCCACCAGTTTTCGAGGCATGCGCCTCGGCGTAGATAGGCGGCTAGGTGATCGGCATTCCGAAAGTATTCGTGGTACCAATAACTCTTCGCGCTGACGGGGACGAACCCGGCTCCTGCTTGCGCCCCCACTGCCCAATCCGGATCGCCTGTAGATTGTGGCACGAAGGGCGTTCTCCCGAATATTTGCTTGAGTCCAAGATAGTCTTGGGCCAACTCAACCACGAACACGGCATCCGGCGTGAGCTTGCTCGCGAGGGCCCTCGTCAAGAAGGGGCCTCGTTGGCTGAACGCTAAACTGAATCGGCCATCCTCTAACTTGGTGACGGTTTCGTCATGGGTGGTGTCACCGTGGACAACCCTCGCATTCTTGATCCCTCGGGATCGAATCCGAGCCTCGGCAGCTTGAAGCAGGTCTGACTGCAGGTCGACGCCTACGATCGACTGAACCCGATCTGCTATCCGACACAGAGTGAATCCGGCCCCACAGCCAAGATCGAGCGCTTGAGTCTGTTTGTCGGCATACCCGTCGAGGAGTCGATTGAATTCACGGTTCGGCGGGTCGCCAAAGAAGTCCACTCGGATTGGATCGTCCGGTGTGGTGAAGCTGGCATAGGCCCCAAACCTCTTCGCCACCTTACCATCGAGTGGAATCTCCACTGCATTGCGTCCATCGTCGCGAAGGGTCATGAAGGCATGTTGCGGGAATAGGGAAGGGAATTGCAAGGAGCGTCGGTGATGAGTCCCAGGGCCGTCGGCAGAGTTTTGCGGCAAAGGTCCCTGGGCCATTGGCAGACTTAGACCTAACCCTTATGATGCTCACATGTTGCTGAAGCAAGCTCTCCCCATCGCAATCGGAGTGTCCATCGGAATTGGTGTTGGGGTGGGCATCAGGCCCGCCGTTGCCCAAGAGGGATCGCAGAAAACGCTAACCGTGCGGGATTTTCCTGACCTCATGAGCGGCCTAAAAGCGACGCCAGGATGCATGGAGGTTAAGAACAGCACGTTCAATGGTGGCAAGCAGTTGGCGATCTATGCCTGGTTCAAGAACAAGGCGGCGGTCAACGCCTGGTACCACTCTCCTATGCACCGAGATGCGATGAAGCGTTTCTTCCCGAAGCTTCCCGGTAAGCCCGCGTCTCTAGACGATTTCAAGGATGAAAAGGCTCCGCTTCTCGTCGTGGCCACCGTCACGCCATCTGAGAAGCCAACGATCGACGGTTCGCCCTTGGCGGTTTCGCAGATCGCAATCGAGATCTATACGCCGGTTCCAGGTGGGGTTGCGTTCGGCGGGAGCTTTGGCCCCAAGGATATGGATGTGCCCGGAATAACTCGGATGTAGAGGCAGAGGCGTTGAGACCCAGCGGCGTTGCGCCAAATCTCATAACCCGCACCATGTCGCGAGCCGGAGCCCGTGATCGGCCGCCCAGAGACGGATAATCTTGCCTTCCTTCTCATCCGGCGTCCGGTTGAGCTTGCCCCTGATCTGCACGATCTCGCCGGTGCTGGGGCGAATCTCCAGAGTCAGACGGCTGACGATATCGGTAGGGTCTAGCAGGCTTCCCTTGCTCATAACCCAACGTATCGACACGATCTTCGACCATCCGCTGAGGCAGCTCTGGGTGTAGGTAAACACGCAGTGCCGCTGTCTCTTCCCTTCATCGCTGAGGGCCCGGTTGTTGGTCAGCTCGATGGCGTGAACCGTGTGGTCCTTCATCTCGTGAACCCACGGCGCGAACTGCTGTCGCCAGCTCTCGTACTTGGCAACCTTGCTCGAATACATGGTCCCGTGCCAAGCCTCGCTGAGGTTCACCATACTGCCCAGGGTCCGGCCCTTGAAGCTGAAGTCCGGCTGCCGGACCATCGCCCGCACAAAGTCGGTGATCTCCTGCAAGTCGTTCTCTCGCATCTGTCCGGCCTCGTTGGCATAGAACCGAATGAGGTCGTCTCTACGGTCGCCCAACGCCGCCTGGTCGCTCGCTCCTCCGATCCGATCGGTGAGGAACTGGCAGGTCGTCAGCGGGATTCCGGCGGCGGCGCATCGAGCCCAGAACAGGTTTCGCTGGATGGTGTTGGCGCCCGGCGCCTTCAGAAACCAGTGAACCTCCTTCTTGGTGAGGATTCCCCGCATCTCCTTGGCCAGCGACCCGCCTTGGGCAGTCACCGCAAACCACCGGACGTATCCGTGGTTCAAGCTCTCTCGATAGGCATCCGGCTCTTCCCAGTTAGGGTCGAACACCAGGTTGTGCCCCGCCGCGCTCAGCGTCGCCCGATACAGAAACAACGGCACCGGGTACAGCACGAACACGTGGTCGATGAGGGCCAGCGCCTGCTTTCTCAGGTTGTAGGACCGCCCATGATAGGCGGCGTGAGATCGTCGCGCGAACCTGCCGCCTAGGGGAATCTGCAGATATCGACGTAGGAAGTCGACATCCTTTCGCTTGCTTCCCGTAAGCTCGGATTCACCAAGTTTGGTCTTGACCCGCGCCAGCGTCCGCTGGTAGGCCCGATCTTTCTCTGCTTGTTTCTCTTTTCTTAGTTGGAATTCAGTCTTTTTCTTTTTGCCCATGGCAGTGGATGCCTGGCACGCGCAAGGATGCGCCGAGGTGAGGTTGAGGATTGACGATCTCAATAGTCGATCGTCAATGGTCGAAGGTCAATAAGACTGGAGGCGATAGGACGACCGGTCCTTGCCCCGATCGACGCTAACAGCCCGAATTAAGATCGGAGCGTTTCATAGTGGGAGGATATTGGAGCCTGGCTCAACTTGATGTCAATATCCGGGCTGGAATCTGGGACTATCGACTGTTCCGGAGGGCTCGCTCCACAAACTCTGCGTGGTCCCGAACCATTGTGGATTCCGTAACATCCGCTCGCCCGAGTGGCGGATAGGAGGATGCCCAGTACTCGATTCCCTTCATGGGTCGGAGGCTCGCGCAGAGATCCCAATAAGGCATGTCGCTGAGGTCGATAGGGTTTCGCTCGTGATAGAAGCGGGTGAATTCATTGGACGCCTTCTCGCCCAAAATCCACCATAGGTCCAGTCGGCAAATCGCAAGGTCGGCGAGGGGCTCTCCAATCTGAGCCTCTTCCCAATCGATCACGCCCGCAATCTCGCCATCCTTCCAAAGCACGTTCCCCGGCCA
>JACMJO010000394.1 GCA_014380605.1 Fimbriimonadaceae bacterium
CGAAATGGTCGTCGCTTCATTAGAGTACGGCGTGGAGAAACCCGATCCAAGGCTGTTCCATGTTGTCCTAGACCATTTTGAAGTTGATCCATCCGACGTGCTTCATGTTGGAGACAATCCGCTCGACGACCTTGAGGGTGCCCAAGGAGTGGGAATGAGAGGCGTCCTGATCGACAGATCGATCCCTAACCCAATCAAACCTTACATCAACGATCTGGGCAAGATTGAAGAGGCGTTCGCTTGGACTTCTTAAGCGACTACGATTACGACCTGCCCGAGGACTTGATCGCGCAAGTGCCGCTGCCAGATCGCGCGAGTTCGAGGCTGTTGCGCCTGAACAAGAGGACGGGAAGCATCCAGGATCGAACGTTCCGAGACATCGAAACGATTCTGGAGGCTGGAGACCTCCTGATTTGGAACGACACAAGGGTTAGCGCGCTACGCCTGTTTGGCCAGAAACCGACCGGAGGTGCGGTAGAAGCGCTGCTCCTCAAGCAGACGGCGCCGGGCATTTTCGAGTGCCTTGTCAAACCTGGCAAACGTCTGAAACCAGGGAGTGTAATCGAGTTCGCAGGAGGACTCGTCGCAACGGTACGGCGAGACTTAGATGAACCGATCAAAGAGCTTCAATTCGAGCCAGCTCTAGACCTGGAAGACAGGCTGAGAGAACATGGCCTTGTGCCCTTGCCTCCCTACATCCAGGAAAAACTTGCCGATCCCGAACGGTATCAAACTGTCTATTCGCAAAGCAAAGGAAGCGCCGCCGCTCCAACTGCCGGCC
Organism: Fimbriimonadaceae bacterium; assembly: GCA_014380605.1. Taxonomy (GTDB): domain Bacteria; phylum Armatimonadota; class Fimbriimonadia; order Fimbriimonadales; family Fimbriimonadaceae; genus 55-13. The sequence continues at coordinate 782 of JACMJO010000394.1, forward strand.
TGCACTTCACACCCGAGCTCATCGACCGCCTCAAGGAGAAGGGAGTCAACATGGCGCAGGTCACCTTGGACGTCAGTCTCGACACCTTTCGACCGGTCACCTCTGAAAACCTGAGCGACCACAAGATGCACGGCGAGGTCTGTCGACTTCCGCTCGAAACCGCCCAAGCCATCCAGAACGCGAAGGGGCGCATCATCGCGGTTGGCACCACCACCGCCAGAACCCTTGAGTCGTTTGCAGTAGGAAAGAAATCGGTCGAACCTGGTGAAATGCGGACGAGCATATTCATTCGGCCCGGCTACAACTGGCAGGTACTTGATGGCATGTTCACCAACTTCCACATGCCCAGGACTACCTTGCTGATGATGATCAGCGCACTGGCTGGCCGTTCCAATGTCATGCAAGCCTACGCCCATGCTACACAGCATGGTTACCGGTTTCTCAGCTTTGGCGACTCGATGTTGATTTTGTAGATGCTTCAGGGGATAAAACTACGTCTTGGACAGCGCGTATCACCGGCTGAGACTGAGTACAATCTCCCCGGGCTAACGAGGTTTATGGATTTGAGAACGAACGAATTTGACCCCCTTGCATACATCGAGAATGGTTTCTTGGACACCAAAGAGTCCACCGACAAAAACGGAGCTGTCCATGTCGCCGTTCCAACCATCAAAGAGTATCTTGGGATCGATGGGAGCGAACCTGCTCCCGGCGAAGACGCGAATTCAAAGCCCAAGTTTAGAAAGACCGTAATGAGTGCCCCAAGACCTCGGCGCTCTAGAAATCTAAACCAAGAGACTTCGATCGATCCCCAGCTTCAAGTTGTTTGGGAGACCCTTCCGAAGAACATCGAATTCCTTTGCGGCTTCTTTGACGATGCCGTAACCTCAAACTACTATCGGGGCGAATTCAAAGAGTCCCGTGAGGAACTGATCCGCCGACTCCTCGATCCTGAGCTGACGCTTGAAGAAACCAGCCGACTGCTAGGCGTATGCCCGGCAACTGTTCGACGGTACACGAACCGAAAGTGGCTTACCCATCACCGAACCCAGGGTGGGCAGAGACGGTTCCGATTAAGCGATGTCGTGAAGTTTGTTGAGGCCCACGGCCGCTTCCCAGAAGTGTGAGCCCGATGGATGGTCGATTGAGAATCGCCATCTTCTCCGACAGTGCCCTGCCAATCCTAAACGGGGTCAGCATCTCCATTGATTCACTCATCACCGAGTTGCGGAATCAGGGACATTCGGTACACCTGTTCACGGCTCGACATCCTAAGGCAAAAAAGTCTGATCCTAACACTCACCGATTTCGAGCCATCGAAACCCCTTGGACCAAGGGCTACCCGCTGGCCTTCCCGCCTTTCTACCGGATGCTTCTCAAGTTTCGCTGGCACGACTTCGACGTTATTCATACCCACACACCTTTCACGATAGGGTTTGTCGGGATGCGCTGGGCGGAGTCGCATGGAATTCCCATCGTTGCGACCTACCACACGCTCTATGACCGCTACGTTCACTACATCCCGTACTTCCCTCGAAGGTATCTCCGCTTTAAGCTCGCGAAGCACACCAACTTCTACTACAACAGCGTCGATCACGTCATTACTCCTAGCGATGCGGCCCTGAAGTGGCTCAGACGGCATTCAGTAACCACCCCCGCGACCGTCATTCCAACCGCGGCTCTGCCTAGGCGGTTCTTTGACCGAAGCGAACTCAGACTAGAACTGGGCATTCCACCTGATCAGAAGGTTCTGCTCTATGTGGGCAGACTTGCCAAAGAGAAGAACATGTCCACTCTGTTTGAGATGGCGGCAATTGCCTTCCAACAGGATCCATCTCTGCGGCTCTGGCTGGTAGGGGACGGGCCCTATCGGGCTGAGTGTGTTCGAATGGCAAGAGGGTTAGGAATCGGCGACCGCGTCAGGTTTGTTGGCTTTGTGCCTCGAGCGGAGGTAGACCAATACTATGCCGCCGCCGACTTGTTCGTGTTCTGTTCAATAACGGAGACGCAGGGCCTGGTGGTTCAGGAAGCTATGACTTACGGTCTGCCGGCGGTTGCGATCCTCGGCGGAGGCGCCAGCGAAGGTATAGCCGACGGCGTCAACGGGTTCGCGGTCAAAAACGACGCGAATACATTTGCCGATCAGGTGGTAAGGGTCATGCAGGACGAGTCGTTGTTGGTCAAGCTGTCGGATGGCGCGAACCGAGAGTCAAGGTCGGCTGGCTCAGAGTCCATGTGCGACCGGGTCGTCGATGTATATCGCCAAGTCATTAGCTTGAAAGGCATTACAAATCAAAAGGAACTAGTAGTTGTCTAAGGGTCTAGCGGCCCTCTTCGGCACGCTTGGCCTGCTTGCGATCCTACGCGTTGCAATGGCCTTCCTGCTGGTTCCGGAGGCGTTGCGAATTCCGGTCAGTCTTCTCATCACGTTGATCTTCGTGATCCTGCCGATTGTTGCTCTTTTCAGGGCCGGGAGCCACCCATGGACAACCAAGCTGGCATTTGGCTTTGTTGCTTGTGGACTGATCCTTCAATTTGGATTACAGGCGATCCAAATGGGTGGAAGAGGCCTCGTTCCAATCATCATCGATGCCATCTCTCAGCAGGGCCTCCCCATCTGGACAGTGGGACTAGGTGCGGCGTTGGCGCTCTTGCTGAAAGACAAGAATATGCTCTTGCCGGTATCGATCTTCCTCGCCTTGTTCGACATCTTCTTGGTCTTCACGCCGGTCGGCTTCGTTCAGCAGTTGATGAAGAACCACCCCAAGCTGTTGCCCGCAATGGCCCACCAGATTCCGCAGGTCATTACGAAGCCCCAGGAAACGGGGGTGCCAGTGGGAACGTTTGCCTACATCGGCCCCGCCGACTTCCTCTTCATGGGCATGTTCTTTGTGGCCGTGTTTCGGTTCGGGATGAGAAGCAAAGAGACTTTCCGATGGCTCTTGGTGGCTCTCGCCATCTACATCCCGCTGGCGCTGATTCTTGGCCCAGTTCCGCTGCTCGTCCCAATCGGATTGGCAGTCCTGCTTGTGAATCTGCGTGAATTCAAAATGAACACCGAGGAGAAGATTTCGACCGCAGTGGTGGCCCTGATCGGTATCGCGATCATCGCCTACTCCGCGACTAGGCCGAAGCCAACCGCGCCAACTGAGCCTTCGCCGCAGGAGGTCGCCCCAGCGCCGCGAGAATCGGAAGGCTCGCCCTTGCAAGGGCTTCCCGATCAACGACCATGGCCATCGCAGTCGCGACCCCCTGACGCTCCAAAAAATACACCAGATCGTCCGTAGCCAGGTTGCCCGCCGCTCCAGGAGCATACGGGCACCCACCCAACCCTGCCGCACTGGAATCAAAGCCGCCAAAGATATCCCACTCCATGATCTCAGCCACGTTGGCGATCGCCATGCCGTTCGTGTCATGGAAGTGCCACAGGATCTGGTCGGGGCGTCCCGCAAATCCACCCTTGAAGATCTTCGCCAGTTCGTGAACCTCCCGGGGACTTGCGACCCCGATGTGTCGCCAAGGGAAATCTCATCCACGCCAAGAGCTATCAACCTATTAGCGACGTCCAGCACTTGGCTAGGAGCAACCTTGCCCGCATATGGACACTCAAAAGCAGTGCTGACGTAGCCCCGAACATACTTCCCGGTTGCTAGTCCCATGACCTCGCCAAAGGCGGCTAGCGACTCGTCGATCGACATATTGATGTTCCGCCGGGTGAACTCATCCGATGCGGCCGTAAACAATGCGATTCTCTGAACCCCAACCTCTGCCGCCCGCTCGAAACCCTTCAAGTTGGGCACTAGGGCCGAGTAAGTGCCTCCCACAGGCAATAAGGGCCAAAGCTCAGCGGCATCTCCAAGCTGGGGAACCCATTTGGGAGAAACAAAACTTGTCGCCTCGATCTCCTTCAGCCCGGCGTCAAGAAGCGACGAAACAAACGTTGCTTTGACCTCTGTTGGGATCGGAATCTTCTCGTTCTGGAGCCCGTCGCGGGGGCCGACTTCCACGATGCGCGGGCTCATCGCGTCTTCTTCTGAAGGACGGTGATCACGCCTGAGATGTATTCGGTCTTCTTTGGCAAGCCGGCGAATTGGAATTCAAAGCCTTCATCCGTGTCGGTAATGGTGTGATAGCCGTCCATTCCTTCCGCTAATTGCTCGCTCCAAACGCGCTCAAGGTCATCCTTGACCATCTTCATATTCGCTCCCAAGTAGTTCATTTGGAGCCGTAGACCGATCAATCGGTCTAGCTGGAAACTTCGTTCCTTCTTAGCGACTCGGAGGTAGGGAAGCTCCGTCAAAATGGCCACCCAATCATCTTCCCATGCATCCTGGTCCCTACCGACCATCGGCATGTAAACCCTTGTCCATTGCTGCATCGCGAGCATAAACTCGGAGCCGCGTACCAACTTGCTCAAATATTCCTATTCCTCAGCCTGTTCGACGATAGCCATCACAAGGCCGTCGGAAACCTGCTCACCTTTAGAGACGACCAACTTGGCTATTTTGCCGTCAAACGGGGCAACGAATGCCTGCTGGGTTTTCATCGCCTCAAGGATAATCACCTTATCCCCCTTCTTGACCGCCTGCCCCTCAACTACGAGGACCTCCACCACTACACCCGGCATTGGGCTGATCAGGTCTCCTGAATGATCCTTCCCGCCCGAATGTCTGGAAGCTCGGATAGGTTCAATGATGAATTGTTGGCCGAGATAGGAGACGTATGTCTTATCGCCGTGCTTCACTGCCAGTGCCGAATGCGTACCACCCTCGGTGGTCACGAACAGGCGGTCTCCAACCGTTCGAACTTTTGCCGAGCTTGCCTCCAGTTCGACCTCTTGGCCGTTCACGAGTCGCTTCACCGGCGAGCTTCCACTTTGGATTTGGCAAGGCGATACTTTCGAGCGGCGTCCACAAAGCTCTCGAAGATTCTCCTGGTCTTCGGGTCGGCCAAAGTGCGCTCTGGATGCCATTGCACGCCGACCATCCAAGGGTGATCCTGGGCTTCGATCGCCTCGATCGTTCCATCTTCGCTTCGGGCAACCACTTGGAAACCCTCGCCCGGACGGTCGATCGCCTGATGGTGATAGCTCTTGCCCTCGATCTCAGGTTCGCCAACAATCTCAGAAACCTTCGAGGAGCCTTCGATTCGATACTGCTGAAGCGTCCCTCCCGTGTGATTGGTGTGTCCGACAACCTCAGGCAAGTGTTGAATGAGATTGCCACCCCGTTGGACGCTCACAAATTGGCATCCGTAGCAAATGCCAAGCGTCGGCATGTCGGGATTCGCAGAATCAAAGAGCCTGGATTCGCCCTCGTACCGCGCAGGATCGATCAGCTTCGATTCAGCGTGGTTCTCCTCGCCAAAGTGCTTGGCGTCGATATCGTCTCCGCCGGGGATCAACCAACCGTCGATCATCTGCGCGACCATTGCCATGTCCGCCATGGGTGGGATCAGAATAGGAACCCCGCCTGCTTCCGAAATGGCTTGCGCATAGTTCCAATTCAGGGACAGTTTTCCTCCCGAGCGAGCATCGTCAGGATCTTGCTGGCAATCGACCGAAATCCCAATGACCGGCTTCACCATAGTAGATACTTTAGGCTAGAGCAAGCCTCCGATGTTCTCGACGTTGGCCTTGATCGCCTTGATAAACTCCGCCGCCCCGACTCCGTTCAGTACTCGATGGTCGAACGTCAGGGCCAAGTTTGCATACCGCCGAAGGGTTAGCTCAGCCGAATCCTGAGCCACGCCATTGTAAACCTCGCCCAGGAATAGCGTGCCGACTGAAGGAGGAACAACGACGGGCACTGCGTCGCGCAAACCAAAGCTCTGCATGTTGGTAAGCGACATCGTCACCCCCTCATGAGCCTGGTCCTTGCCGCCCCTCGCAAGGTCGATCTGCTCCCTGGCCTTCGTGGCAAACTCCTTCCAACTGAGGGTGTCGGCTGCGTCTACCACGGCAAGCACCAACTCGTCGCCAGGCAAACCAACCGCGATGCCGATCGAAACGTGATCGTAGGTTCGAAGGGTCTCGTCGTTGACCAAGGTCGACCGGAAAGAGGGGAAGCTCTTCATCGCCTGTACGACGGCAAAGGCAAACATCGTGAACGCGGAGGGCTGGAAGTCGGAGCCAGATGCCTTGACCTGAGCCCGTTGTTGTTCGATCGGCTCCCAATTGGCGGCAACGCTGATCGTTCCTGGAACTACGAGTTGCGTTCCCCTAACGAGCCTTGATGCCAGAAGCCGTTGCTTCTGGGGCACTTCAGTTTCCGCGTAAGAACCGCCTCTGGACTCGCCCGATTTGGTCTTCGGACCGCTAGCAAGGTAAGCGTCGATGTCGCTTGGCATGAGCTTTCCGCTAGCCGAAGGGACGCCGCCAAGCTGATCGTCGGACAGTCCTTTCTCTTTTGCGTAGGCGCGGGTTCGGGGAGGAATGCTCGCGTTGCGGTTGTCCCCTCTGCCAGCTGATTCCGATGCCCCCGCGTGGGCAGGCTCGACGGAAGCAGCAACGGACCCATGCCCACCTGCTCCTACTTCCTGGACCCCGTCTGCCACTTCCATCTTGGCAACCGGCCCGCCGATGGGAAGGATCGTGTCGACGGGAGCTAGCCATTCAACCAGGGTCCCTTCATAGGGAGACTCGACGTCCATCACGGCCTTGTCCGTCTCCATCTGGTAGATGGGCTCGTCGCGCTTGACAAACTGGCCAGGCTCCTTAAGAACGGCTACCAGGCGAGCCTCTTGAAGGCCCTCGCCGATTTGCGGGATATTAACTGAAACAACAGGCATGTAGTGTTCCGAACGCTCCTTTGCGCAACGATACGAGAGAGTTTGACATGAAAAATGGGTGGTTCGAAATACCGAACCACCCATTGCAACCGAGAGAGGCTTACTTCTTAGCTCGTCGCCGTCGAATTAGGGCCAATGCGCCAAGGCCAAGGGCGGCCAAGGAAGCGGGCTCAGGAACTGCTCGAGCGCCTGTGATCAAGGTACCGAAGTCGTTGTAGTCCTTGTCGATGATGTTGTTCAAGGAGTCTTCCCACGAAACGACAACTCCGCTCTGGAATCCAGCTGGGGTTGGGATCGCATTGATGGATGCCGCATGGTCCTTGACCAGCGGATCGGTGTCGGAGTTTCTGAATGTCTGTGAATAGAACAGTGTTCCAGCGCCGTCACCCGAGAAGAATGCCAAACCAAAAACCTGATTGAGGTTAATGGGAGCACTCGTGGTTGTCACAGCGGTTCCCGTATTGTTGTCCAGGTCGCCAAGGACCCAAGTGATATTCAATAGGTTGGTCGCGTCAGCGACGTTTGTATAGTAGCCAAGCTTGTGTCCGGACGCAAATCCTGCATTCTGCCAGATGATCGACCAAACTGCATTGTCTTGATTGAGCGCATAAATCTCATTGTCCGACTGGTCGCCGTAAAATGGGACCACGGTGCCAACACTTGACGTGTAACCGTTGGATGCCAGCAAAGACTGTACGTTGAGACCGGGGCCGTCGCCGCTCGTCTGCAGCTTAACCGGGTCGATAAAGATTGCGTTTGCCGCAACGACAGATCCAAGCACGCCGCCAACGACAGCTAGGGATCGAATGGAATTTCTAGTTTTCATAACTTGCCTCTCACCTTCAAAATCAGCCTTCCAACATTAGAAGACATATTTACTTCGAGTGCATCTTACATGCTATTCAGGGCACTAAGACGCGATCTTAACGAAATAAACGTGCACAACTGGCATTTTTACCTGTCAAGTTCAGAACTAGTATGCCACGAACCTTCAAGGAGGACCCCTGTCTTTCGTCGGGTATCATTTTCCCTCGCGTCGTTAAGCTTCCCCCTGGCGGCCAATCCCCCTAAGAGTTATCTATATGGCAAAGAAAGTCACCGGAAATATCAAGTTGAATATCCCCGCTGGGAAGGGCACGCCCGCTCCTCCAGTAGGTCCCGCCCTAGGTCAGGCTGGCATCAACATGATGGAATTCCTCAAGAAGTTTAACGAAATGACCGCCCCTCAGATGGGCTTCGTCCTCCCCGTGGAGATCACCGTTTACGAGGATCGGTCCTATGCATTCGTGGTTAAGCAACCGCTGACCACGGACCTCATCAAGCGAGCCGCCGGGATCGAAAAGGGCGCCGCCAATCCGAAAACGGATAAAGCGGGAGTCCTTACCAAGGATAAACTCCGCGACGTCGCCAAGCTCAAGATGAAGGACCTCAACACCGAGGACGAGGATATGGCGATGCGAATCGTTGCCGGGGCCGCGCGTTCGATGGGCGTCCGAGTCGAAGGCTAGTCGACACCAATTCTGGTTCTAAGGTCCCACTGCGATGAAGCAGTGGGGCCTTTTCTTAACTTAACCTTCGCAAACTTATTGGATTCTAGAAACCGTCTGCTAGTTTAGGGGTCTAATCCCTTGCTATCCTGTCGATAATCCAAACTAGATGAAACTCCTCGTATGTGTTGCTCTTGCTTTGATCTCATTAACTGCAATGGGTCAGGGACCGGAAAATTCTGCCCACCTGCCATCGCAGGCGGCGGCGGATGCATTGCGCGAGTATGCGGGAACCGACGGAGCATTCCTGGCGGCTGGATTGGTCAAGCCATCCTACCAAAAGGGTAACGAGCTTTCCACCCTACTTCTCTATCCTGCTGACGAGTTGGTGGTGGTAACGATCACTGGAGCCTTCGTAAAGCAAGCCTTCGAAAGATCCCTAGCTTTCTATCCCCAGGCCAACACGAACTTCCTCCAGATTTCCGGTTTTGAAGTAGTCTTTTCAAAAGATGCACCGTCCGGGCAACGTGTTATCCAGGTCAAGTGTAACGGAACGGCGTTGGATGAGTCTAAGAACTATCAAATCGCCATGCCATCAAGCCTGGGACGGGGCGGTTTGGGATACTTCAAAATATGGGACAAGGCCAAGATCACAAAAACGTTCGACAAAGTGACCGTCGAGTCGATCCTAAAGGGAAAGCGCTACTCCGAAACGTCGCCACGTTGGGTGGCCTCGGGATCGTCGCCTGCCTTGCTCTAGTTCCCCAAGCGATCGGCCAGAAGTCGCCGCAAGGGCCCCCTTCCACTGCCAACGCATTTGCGTTTCATTTTGATAAAGCTAAGGCTTGGGATCATCTCCTCAAGCAGTGCGCCGTTGGCCCTAGGAATCCCGGGAGTAAGGGTTACGAGTCAACCAAGTCCTATTTGCTGGATGAGATGAAGAAGCACTGCGACAACGCACACCTTCAGCCGTTTACCTACACATGGAGCGTAACGGGCAAGCCGGTCGCGATGGCCAATATCGTCGGCGACCAGAACTGGAAGGACGCCAAGACCCGAATCCTTCTTCTTGCCCATTGGGATACTCGCCCAAGTTCCGACATGGATTCCAGTGATGCCAACCTCAAACTGCCCATCCTTGGCGCGAACGACGGAGCGAGCGGCGTCGCCGTCCTGCTGGAGCTGATGAGGGTTACCAAGGCCAGGTTGTCAAAAGACGTTGGCGTGATGTACCTCCTCACCGATGGAGAAGACTTGGGCCCGGAACTGAGCGAAATGTTCCTGGGTGCGAGAGAGTTCGCGCGGAAAATGCCAACCCCTAGGCCCGACTACGGAATTCTAATCGACATGATCGGCGATAAGAACTTGAAAGTTCCGATGGAACCCAACAGCATGCGCTATGCCGGAACGCTGGTGAAAGAGTTTTATCTCAATGCCGCCCGAAATGGCCTCCGGGAAACCTTCCCCATGGTTTACGGGCCCGTCATCGAGGACGACCATATGCCGCTAAACGAGGCAGGCTTGCCAACCATGGATTTGATCGACTTCGACTATAAGCACTGGCATACCCAACAAGACACCGTTGACAAGTGCTCTGCTGAATCCCTCGGGAAGATAGGACTGGCTCTCGAATCCTGGGTTCTGAAAGACCCGGCGTTCAAGATTATGTAGAGGGCGGACATCGGCGTATAGCCCACGATTTTCTCGACCGGTACAAGATGTGCATCCGGCCCATCCTATCGAAACGACTGGTCCCCATTGCGAGTATAAACACCCAATGATCACGCCTTATGACTGGCAAGAGGGCATCGGCAATCGCGCGCAATACATCGAAGGGAAACTGACTCAGGGATCGCCGGTAATTGCCGTGTCCCTGGATTCCGGGATTCTCATCTACACCCGCCGCCGCCAGTCCAGGAAGATCTTTGAAGTCTACGACCGATTGGCCTTTTCCGCCGTCGGCCAACAGTCCGACGTTGAAGCGTTGAGAAGCGCGGCGGTCGAGTTTGCCCATCAAGAGGGATTCAATCGGAGCGAGCAGGATGTCACCATTCAAAGGCTGGTAACCGCGCTAAGCGGACCAGTAAAGAAAGCTTTCTCCGACTTCTCAGCGGCTCCGCTTGTCTCCAGGTCCCTCTTCACCGAGGTTAACGAATCGCCCGACACCGACCAGTTCTACGTCCTGGATTACGACGGGGACTATGCGGTTTCTCATTTTTCCGCCGTGGTCGCCGGCACGCATGAGCAGGCAGAGGCGGCAGTGACTCAGCTTCAAGATTTTGATCGGACCCTTGATGCCGCCGCCGCATCTGAGAAGCTTCGAGAACTATGGAAGACGGCCACCGAAGGCTCTGACGAAGAATCGAAGCTTGGAGACCTCATCGAAGAGGCCATGCATGTTGACCGCTCTACGGCTAAAGAAAACCGATTCCGATTGCTCGAGTTCAAGTCTTAACAACGATTCTGCAAACCTTAACCGTCGCATAACGTCTTCTTAACAATGCTTTAGCAATCGCCTGCAACGATTGAATGTGAGGGGCGCCCGGGCATATCTGGGTTACCCGAGCGTGCATTTATGAAGAAAGCGTTTACCCTTATTGAACTTCTAGTCGTGATTGCGATTATCGC
>JACMJO010000029.1 GCA_014380605.1 Fimbriimonadaceae bacterium
CAAAGATCAATGAGGGATATCTTCTATGGGGTTCAAAACGTGCTGACAAATGCAGGCTACAAGACCAAAGCAAAAAACGTTGCAGTAAGGCTTCCTTACCAGAGTGGTTTTCATATTGACGTAGTGCCTGCAAGAGCACAGGATGAGACATTCTATAAGGCAACCGTGTTCAAAAGCGAGGAAGGCGGAACTAGGCAAACGAGCATCAAAGCACATATCGACTCCGTTAGAGACTCGGGTGTGCGTGATGTGGTTAAGATTATGAAGCTCTGGCGGCTTCGACATGAGCTTGCCTGGTCAAGCTTTGCCCTGGAACAAACAGTCTGCAGAGCTCTACAGGACAAGAGGACCGGAGACTTGGGCACTGATGTTTGGAACGTCTTCATCTTTATTCAAGGTCAAATCAAATCCATTGTCCTTAAGGACCCTGCAAATTCGAATAATGTGATCGAGATGGATGTACTTATCAGACTCCAACTATTGCAAAAAGCCACGGCGTGCCTTGGAATGGCAAACTGGGCCACTATTGTTTGGTAGGCATTACTAAGATCAATCCAGTCGCCGATCTCTCGCCGGTTCGAACTCCAATTAGGGTCTTACCAAAAGCACCTACGCCAACAGGTTATGTTGGGGTGTTTTGGCCATTTGGTGGCCCGAGGAGTGCCTTCTACCCATACAACGTCGTTGTGGTCCGTCAAAAAACACATTTAAGAATGCAGTCCAAGACTTTCACAGACTAATCCTCTGCGATCGAGGAGCCGTGAAGATTTCCAGTAGAGGGCAAGAATTTGAGATGCACGTCGGAGATTCGCTGGCATGGCACGCTACCGACAACCTATGGACCAACCCTTAGAGCGCGATGACCCTTCAGAGCCCGCGCCGATCCTGCGCGTGGTAACGCTGGGCGTGCCCTCGATCAAGAATTGAGAGGTTAGAGATACCTTTGGGTCGACCGATGATAGAGGATCACACACAATACGGCCCCCAGCATCTTGCGGTGACCTGCCTCCATTGCGTCGTAGTGGGTTTGGCCGCGGTTGATGGCGGCCTGTGCTCGACCGGCAGCCGCGAATAATAGCTCTTTTTCGTCCTCATCGCCAAATCCGCCTTGGGCAAGGATTTGCTGATACTCTACGCCGACCCATCTCCCATTGACCTTCTGAATAGGCCAGCTATGGCGAGCGATGACAAATTGGGCTAGGGCATCTTCATTGTCATGGTAGCGAGCAGGAGGCGTAGCCTTCTCAATCTCTTCGGTAAGCAGGTTGAGCTCGACGTGGAGGCTATCCTCCTCCTCTGCATACTTGTGCGCGACACCATTCCATGTCAGTTCCCAGTGTGGTTGGATATGTGACAACGGGCGCAAGACCTCGTGATCAAGGTATTCGCTATCTGCAAAGAATCCTTTCATTGCGTGAGTATGAGCGGCACGCTGCCACGCGCATAGGGCTGCTAGAGTGAAGAGAAAGCTAACTACTTAATGCTCATCCAATGACGGCGCCACCCGCGACGATGTTGAAACATCTCGGCTGGCTCTACGAGCACCTAGGATCGCTCCTCGGAACCTGATTGAGATTCCCTCTCAGACATCTCAATAGATTGTCATTTTTAGTGCGGTGGGTGGAGGCTCGTCTAGAATACACAAGGTCTCCGTACTCCTATGCTAGCGCCCCAACAACCCGGCGCTGCCGTAGCACGTTCTTCGACCAGGCTCCCATGGGGAGTCCTGATTTGTAAACCAACCGTAACCATTTTCGTCCGCCTTAATCCCAGAGGCTCCAGAGCTTCGGATTCCATGAGGCGCCCAACTGCTGGCGCAGGCCCTCGATCCACATCTTTACTGGCCGTGCGAACAAATCCTCGATCTTAGAGTTTCCCACAATGCGGCCATCCGCTGTTCCTTGTTGGAATGCTTTGGGGTTTGTTCGGGCAATTTGCAGCAGTTGCTTTAATGCCCACTCGGCCGGGGGCCATGCCAATTGACCGTAGGTTCCATCAATCATGATCCTCGGGACCTTAACTCGGTAGATTGCCTTGATCAAGGGATTCTTCTCATCGAGGTTGGCTTGCAACTTGTCCTCGTTTTCAAAACGGATGTGGTCTATCTTGCCTATAGGCGTCTCGAACTGAGCCTCCAAACTGCCCATTTGAATCGACCCGCTCTGCTCAACCAGAAGCGCCTTCTGGGCGTTGCCATTCATTCTGTAGTAGCAACTCGGTTTGGTCGTGTGACGTCTGAACTAACGTGCATCCCGAACGCGTGCTTCAGCCTGTTCCAAGTCCACAACTGTATCTATCCGATGGAAACGAACTTGCGGCCGTGGCGCCGCCTTCGAAACCTGGGGTACTGACACCCGTGGGGTGCTATTATCGGCGAGTTCTCCGGGCGGGCCAAGTGGAAGCTCATGCCGTTGTCTTGCGACCGGGTACAGAGAAGCCGTACAGCACTCGGATCGAAGGCCTGGTTGTGATCACGTTGCGCGGCTCTATGTGCGCGATGCTTGATGGTCATGGCGAGAAAGCGATACATAGCATGAGCGTGAGCATCCATCCGAGCGGCCAAACGGGCTCTGGAACTGTATTGGGCGAAGGAATCACCATGTTAGTACTCGCAGTGCCAGCACACGCGTACACGCACTTCGCAGCCGATGGTAAAGCTCCCGCCCGATGGACACCTCTGGAGTTTCAGCCGCTGGGGCTTCAGGCGGCGGTTGAGTTCTCGATTAAAGATCGAAGTTCTGAGTGCTCGCTGGAGGAAATTACGTTGGAGCTGCTGTCCGAAGGTACAAATCAAGTTCAGGAGCCCTCCAGAGAACCTCGCTGGTGGGTCCGTCTTACGGAGTACATGCGTGAGAACCAGGATCTTGCTTTTAGCTTAGCGACCATCGCAGCAGCCGTCGGAATCGACCGCGGGCATCTCGCTAGAACGCACCGACAAGTGACGGGTTTGACCTTGGGCGCGAAGTATCGACTCGATCGTCTCCGGGAAGGATGTCGCCTCATTTCAGAAACGAACATTCCTATCGGTGAAATTGCGGCGCGGGTCGGCTACATTGATCATGCTCACTTGACCCATGCGATGAGCCGAGTCCTTGGGTTTCCCCCTAGCCGTTTGAGGCACGCTCTCATGGCTACAGAAAGTCAGTTTTCACTCAATCGAAAAAGGCACTGAGATACAAGCGATCACATCTGGGCGGTATGTAAACTCACTAACTCTAATGAGAACAGCTGTGAAGGCTTTACTGGCACCGATTCAAGTCACTTTCCTCTTGCTGATCTCCTCTTGCTGGAACGCCCCGGCCTTAGTTGGTACAAGTCAGATACCTGATCAGGAAGTGTACGGCTATGATGGGCTTCCCATTTCCGCGGATGTCCCTTCGTTCATGCCGACGCACATCACAGGTCCAAATGCGGGAGCTAAGGCCTGTCCGTTATGTGTCTATGGAAACAAACCCCAGGTCCAGATATGGGTCCGAGAGGAGGTGGTTCAAACTGGAATCAAGTGGTTGCAGTCGTGGGATGCGTATTGTTCGGGGCCTCAAGGTGAAGGTGTTCAGCCGTATCTGATTGTTGTGCCGAGCAAGTACACGGGATTAGCCGCATCAACCCGGGCAATCCTCGAGAAGACAAAGGCTAAGCGAGTCTTTATCACTTCAGTTCCCAGCTGGTCAGATGCTGAAACTTCAGCGATTTATGGTCACAGCAACCGCAATCGCCCGAACGTCAGAGTCTACATAGCCGTAAATCGGCGTCTGTTCTGGCGAGTAGATGATCCCAAGCTTGAGGAAGCAGGCGTGTTAGAGGCGAAGGTCTCCGAGGGCAAGAAGTTCGTTCTCTCCCATGAATTGACGGATGCCCAGATCACGCCGCTTTGGGAGCCAGGTCAGCGGATGGTTATTGAGTTTCAGATTGTTGACGCCGATCGTCCCATCGCCGGTGTCAAGGTCGCTGCTCATCAAACTGATTCTGAAGGGCGGTACAACAAGGCACCATGGAATCGACGCTTGCCAAGACTTGAGACGACGGCATGGACGGACCAGGAAGGCAAGATCAAGTTCACCACAGTCAAGCCCGGTCCGTATCCGAGCGCA
>JACMJO010000395.1 GCA_014380605.1 Fimbriimonadaceae bacterium
GGCCGAAGGCGCAAAGTACTCGGAAGGGGCGTTGGGCGGAAGCTCCTCCATTGAAGGCTCCTCGTGCTGGCCCATGTTGCCGTAGGGATCATCAGTTGAGGCACCGGGAAAATTCTGGCTCCCGGACTCCAATGTCTCCATGTTGGATAGCAGAGGCAGAAGTTCGTTGTCCCAAAGGCCGTTGCGGTAGGTTTCGTCGCGAGTCGGATTGGCTCCGGTTTCAATGGGGCCCGGTGAATCCGAAAACTCGGGGAGATCGTCGAAAAAGGCGCGCTTCACGGCGCTTGCCAGGCTCGGATAGAGATATGCCAAAGGCACCGAGTTCGCGGAGGCAAAGATCGCCAAAGATAAGGCGATCAAGAATTCGCGTTTGAGTGCGAGGCGACGAAACGATTCTATTTGGAACAGATGGGACATAAAATCATCAAACCTTTTGCTAGTTCGATAACTACCATAGCGGTCTTTACATATGATGTCAAGAGAGAATCTTTGAGATTTTGATCGATTACCTTTTGCAAACTGTTGTTCGTCGCGCACTTCCCAACCCTTTCCTGGCTTCTCGCCGAAGTCTGATAACTCCTGTCACCTTTGTCCATCTATATGAGATAGGAAGGTGGCAATGAGACTCTGGGGTATGGCGATTCTTGTGTTGTGGGCGACGTTAGTCAGTGCGCAGGAGCAGGTGGTGAAACTCATCACGGTGATCGGCGCAAAACAGGTGAGCCAGGAAGCGATTCTCTTGGCATCTGGAATTCGAGCGGGTGAGAAGCCCAATGAGGAGGCAGTTCTCGCCGCGCAGGAAGCGATCGAAAGGATGGGCTTCTTCAAGAGGGTGGCCATCGAGAGAAACGCCGACGAGCTCGTCGTGCGCGTCCAGGAGTGGCCGGTCGTTGAGAAGGTTGAAATCTCAGGGAATCAGGCGATCTCCAGCGCCGAGCTGACGAAGGTTCTGGCCATCGAAGTAGGCAAGATTTTTAACTCGCGGGAGATGGTCGCCAGGGTGAAGTCGGTTCGAGACCTTTACCAACGCAAGGGGTTCTTTGGCGATGTCTTGGAAGTTGGGTTCAGCATTGAAAACCCAAATACCCTGGCCATCCAAGTTTTGGAGATGACGGTTAACTCGCTGGTCCCCTACGGCAACAAGCGAACCCGCACCGACATCATCGAACGGCTGTTGTTCACCAAGGTCGGCAAGCCTTTCAACCGCAACACTTGGCAAAGCGATATCCGCCGATTGCACGCCACAAATTGGTTCGACGACGTGAAGTCGTTCAGCCATGAATCAAGCCCAGGCAGGCTTGATTTGGTGCCCGCCGTGCTGGAAGCCAAGACGGGGGAATGGTCGGCTGGATTGGCGACGGAGCCGGGGAGCCCGGTCGTGGGCACGTTCAGTATTGCCGAGCGCAACCTGATGGGAACCGGCCAGTCTTTGGCTTTCCGAGGGGCGCAGGGTCTGAAAACCAGGGGTCCAAGCCTGGAGGTTGAGTACGGCAATCCATTCCTGACCGCCAACAACCTGACCTTGGCCGCATCAATCTACTCTAGGTTTAGCTATCGCTTTGCGGGATTGGGCTTGGAGAATGGAGAAGATCCAATCGGCGAAGAGAATCTTGGAGAGCGAAGAGTCGGCGCGACGGTCGGAGTCGCAAAGGCTTTGGACACTAATACAACCGCGCAGGCTGGCCTCCGGATCGAGGATGTCAAAGCGGCTGGCTCGCTTTCCCAAGGCAATCCAGGGATTGCTCGTCAGAGTGGAGCCTTGGCAAGCCTGATCTTTGGTCTGACCCGGAATCGGAGAGATTCAGACGTGGCTCCTTCCAAGGGGGATTGGTTCAAGCTGGGCGTTGAGCCAGGGTTTAGCCGTATTACCCAAGTAGGAGGCTCCCTGAAAGGAACGACGGGCATTGGGGATCACACTTTCCTGAAGACGACGGCCGAGTATCGGGCTTACTGGGGATTAGACCCAAGCCGAACCGATGAAGGCCTTGAAAAGTCGAGCCGGATTTTTGCCCTGCGCGTACGATACGGTTCATTGCTTGGGAACGCACCTTTTTCCGAGCAGTTTTTCGTTGGAGGCACCGACTCGGTTCGGGGTTACGCACAGGACCGCTACTGGGGGAGCCAGATGTTTGTCGCGACGTTGGAGTATCGCCACACTCTCAATCGCGATCTTGGCATCGTTGGATTTGTGGACTATGGCGGGGCTTGGGGCGGCTATGGCGGTTTGAGCGATTTCACACAGTCCAAGCGCATGAACTTGCACATAGGATACGGCATTGGCATTAACTACAAGGTGCCAAGGCTTGGTCCGTTGCGAATCGACTTTGGCGCGGATCGAAGCGGACGCATTCGAACGCACTTCCAGATTGCGACTCCTTTCTAGCCCTTATCCAGCGGAACATTCCACTTCAAGAAGCCTCACTTTTGCGAAAGTGAGGCTTCTTGGGTTCAGACCATATAATTCCAATTTCTTGATAACCCGTAAAAGACCCACCCTTCTAACTCGTGGCGGCAAAGGAAAGACCGCTTTGGCCCTTCGGAGGTAAAGTTTCGGGACTGGAACATCCGAGCGGGTCAACTGCGTTCTAGGAAAGAATGCGGGGATCAGGAGGAAGATTGAACATACGGAATTGCACGATCGCTTTACTTTGGCTTGCCGTTGCGATCGCCAATGCCCAGACTGCGGTGATTCAAACCATCACCGTTAAGGGCAACAAAGAAGTAAGCACTGAAGCTATCTTGGCCGCCATGCGAACCAAGGTGGGCCAACCCTACGTGCAAGCCACGCTTGATACCGATAAGACCACCCTGGAGAACCTAGGGTTCTTTCAAGCGGTGGATGTAAGGGCAAACGCAATCGACGACACCAATCGCGAAGTCATCGTGCAGGTCACAGAATGGCCGGTAGTCAAAGAGATTCGGGTTGTTGGTAACAAGGGCCTCACGACCGAGGAAATCTTGAAGGAAGTCGACGCCGAAGTTGGCAAGGTTTTCAATCTCCGTACCAGGGCTCCCAGCGTTCAGAAAATTGAAGCTTTGTATACGAAAAAGGGGCTTTTTGGCCGTGTCGAGGACATGGCCATGCTTGTTGATTCTCCGGGCACCCTAAGCATTTCCGTTATCGAACTTACGGTCAACTCGGTTTCGGTGCAAGGAAACACTCGAACAAAACTGAGTGTGATGAAGCGCCTTATTAAGACGCGAGCTGGTGATCCGTTCCGGGGCGAAAAGTGGACTGCGGACCTTCGACGGCTCGTTGGCACCCAGTGGTTTGAATCGGTGAGAAACATTGAGAACCAGCCTGAACCAGGCAAACTCGATCTTATCGCCGACGTAAAAGAAGCGCGGACCGGTAATTTTGGAATTGGCGTTCAGCTCGATCCCCGCAACTCGCTTGCAGGAACATTGAAGCTATCCGACACCAACTTCCGGGGGTCCGGGCAGTCGGTCGGTTTTAGCATCCTTCAAGGCACAGCGGGCGGCGGACCCAGCATTGAGTTGGATTATGGCAATCCATTCTTCGACGACCGGGGAACGGCGCTCAATGTCTCCTTGTATAGCCGATTGATCTACCGGTTCCAGGGCTCTGGATTCGGGAACAACGACTCGCCCACTGAAGACGACATCTTTACGGAGCGGCGCACTGGCGCAGCGGTCTCTATCGGCAAAAGCTTTAACGACTATCTTGCAGGGAACTTTGCCATCCGATTTGAAGATATCAAGACATCTGATCTGAACACGGACGCCAGCACCGGATTTATCCAGCAAGATGGCACGCTGGCAACAATGACCCTGGGTTTGACTCGAAATCGGCGCGATGTTGATATCGATCCCGCTCGTGGCGATTGGTTCCGACTTGAGGTAGAGCCTGGTTTTGCCAATATCACGAAGGTTGGCGGGGACATAGCGGATTCGCTCGGAAACAAGAACTACATCAAGACGACGGCGGAGTATCGCTTCTACTGGAGCGACCAGAAACCCAGAACTCGCAACGAATTGGAGTCTCCGAGACGAGTGTTAGCGTTCCGAGCCCGATATGGCGTTATCTCCGGCGATGCGCCGTTCTTCGAGCAATACTTTATGGGGGGCGCTTCAACGATTCGAGGATATGAGGAGGATCGATTCTGGGGCAAACAGTCTTTCCTAACAACTCTGGAATACCGCCTTCCCGTTCAGAAGTCGCTATCCCTCAGCGCATTTATGGACTACGGAGGAGCATGGGGCGGCTTTGGTACGGTCGGCGAGTTTACGCAGTCACGCTCAACGAACCTGAAGTTAGGCTATGGCGTCGGAGTAAGTTTCCGATCGCCCCTTGGGCCACTTCGATTAGACTTAGCGTTCGACGATCGAGGCAAGACACGGACACACTTCCAGATTGCGACGTCATTTTAGGATAGAGATGAAGATTCAACACATGGGTTGGGTTTTGGCGGGAGGAATCGCGGGCATGCTTGTCGGCAGCGGTTTCCAAGCCAAAACAGATAAGTACGGGGTGGTCGACCTTGCGGAGGTATTTTCCTCCAGCGAGTTTGCCAAGACTCAAACCGATTCGCTTCGGAATTTGAGCACCCAAAGGCAAGACTTGTTGCAGTTCGTCAATACGTATCCCGTTCTTTCCGCCGAGCAAGCGTCGAGGTTTCGAGAGCTCAGCGTCAAGCCTCAAGTCACAGCCGCCGAGAAGGCAGAATTGGACAAACTCAAGGCGACGATTATTGCCCAAGACAAGAAGTTCAAAGACTTGCAGTTGAAGGCTCAGCCAACTCCAGAAGAGATCGCGTCGCTTCGTGAGTTCAATGATCGTACACAAAACATGGTCAAAACCATCGACCGATGGGCTCGGGAGTTTGGCGATGAATTGTCAGGCATGCAGGAGAAGCTTCGGAAAGATACGCTTGATCGCGTCAAGGTTGCCATCCAAGAGGTTGGACTCAAGCAGGGTTACAGCATCGTTTATGTACAGGACATCGTTCCATACGCGGCCAACAACATCACGACCGAATCGCTCAAAGCGATGAATTCAAAGAAATAGAGCAAACATGAAAATCGACAAAATCTCTCAGATCGGATGGGTAGCGGCCGCCTCGCTTGCCGGCGTTTGGCTGGCCAGTGGCTTTCAAGACACGAGCACCAAGCTTGCGGTTGTCGATATCGCTCAAGTTGTTGAGAAGAGCACCCACGGGAAGACGAACCAAGACATCTTTGCGAAGATGAAGAAGAACCGAGAAGATCTCCTTCAATTTATTGACGACAATCGCGTGCTTACCCAGGAGCAAGCCATTCAACTGCGAACTCTCTGGTCGAAAGACAATCCCACGACCGACGAAAAGAACCAGATGGAGCGAATCAAGGCGGACGTGATCGCATCCAACAAGAAGTGGACCGAGTTGAGCGGCAAGCCAACCTTAACTGCCGAAGACCGGACGTTACTCGACGAGTACGCCAAGCGCGGCCAGAACATGGAGCTTATCGCCCGCAAGTGGTACGGCGATTTCACCAATGAGATGCAAGGGTGGGCAGATAAACAAAAGGTTGCCAGTATCGAAAAGGCCAGAACGGCCATCCAGACCGTTGCCAAAGCCCAGGGATACACGATCGTTTTTGAGGTCGGCATCGCACCCTACGGCGCGAACGATCTCACCCAGCCCGCCTTGCAGGCGATGAATGCAGCTCCATAGACTCCTCTTGATCGCACTTACGCTCACGGCCTTCGGTTGCTCACAGCCACCGAAGGCCGTCTTTGTCGATCTGGAGGGCATCTACCTAAGCGAGCGGCCCAAGGAACTGAGTTCCCCAGATCTCAATCCGCTCAAATCCGTAGCCATCCCTCAGAGCGTCTCGACCCTGCCGAGATCGCCTGGGGTGTTGATTCTGGACAAAGCGGCTGGCAAGATCGATGCCGCCCGCAAGCTCATCGAAGCGGACCGCGAGTCCGCCATCAGGACTCTGGGTCGTCGCCTCGCGGCAATCCGGAGCGACGAGATCGACCTCGCGAAGCTCAGGGCCCTGGAAGAATTCCAAGAAAAGCAAACGGCTTACCTGGCGAAGGTTTACGATCAGTTGTTTGCGATCTTTGAAGAGTATGCGAAAGAGCGCGGCCCAAAAAATGCCCGGGCCGACTTTTTAGTTATTCGGAAGCCGGACCTGTTTGTAAGCCGAACCAGGCCGACTAACTTTGCCCAGCTCCAGCGAGAAGAGATCGTTCGCTTGCGGACTTTGGTGAAGCAACTAGATACTGAATATGACCGAAAGGCGACTCAACTTCTGAACGACGCCCAGATTCAGTTAAGCTCGGATCAGGGAAGCCTCCAAGCGAAGTACGAGACCTTGCGGGCCAATGCCATCGAGCAGGCCGCAAAGGATGCGCGAGCGGCCATTGCTAAATCCGGCTCACCTTCGGACCTTAATCTAGGTCAGAATAGGTCGGTAGCGGTTTCAGAGGTTCGGGGCCAAACGGTTGTTGTGCCTGGCTCAACAAAGCTTGCGTCGAGTCTTCCAGAGCTATCGCAGGGACCCGTCGTTAGTGAAACTGAACGCAGGAAAAGTTTAGATCAGCAATTGGAGATCTGGTTGAAGGTCAACGGATTCGCGAGGGCCAAGACGGCTACGAATGGAAACGATCTGACTAAAGAGTTTGACTCATGGAGAAAAGTTCACCGGCTTGGACGCTAGGCGAGTTGGCGGAAATCCTTGGAGGGACCGTCTCGAGCCACCCACACTACATTGTCCGACGCCCGGTGCCGGCCGATTCAGACGATCCCGAAGGGATTGCATTCTGTGAGTCGGAACCATACCTTGATCGTGCCCATGCCCATGGCGTCGGGGCCCTGATCTTGCCTCACAGCTTGCGCTCCAACCTAAAGCCAGCTATCTACGTTGAGTACCCAAGGTTGGCGTACGGCAAATTGTTGGCAATGTCTCAGCGCCCCTTACCCATCGGGCCTGGAATTCATCCAACTGCGATCGTTCATGAGGAAGCCTACGTAAGCGAATCTGCTTCTATCGGAGCCTATGTGGTGATCGAAAGGGGCGCCCGGATCGAAGATCGGTGCAAGGTCTTTGCCCACTCTTACATCGGCGAGGACTGTTTGGTCGGTAACGACACAACCATCTTTCCAAACGTCGTCCTCTACCAGGAGGTCAGTATCGGCAACCGATGCATTGTCCACAGCGGAGCGGTACTTGGGGCTGATGGCTTTGGCTTCATGTGGGACGGCAAGCGCCAAGTCAAGGTGCCTCAAGTCGGGCGAGTCGAAATCGGCGACGACGCTGAGGTCGGAGCCAACTCGACTGTGGATCGGGCGACCTCGGGGACGACAACCGTCGGTGCAGGCACGAAGCTAGACAACCTCGTGCAGATTGGACATAACGTTCAGCTTGGCAAAGACGGGGTCTTAGCCGCCGCAACCGTGATTGGTGGAAGCAGCAAGATCGGGGACAGAGTCGCGTTTGGGGGACAGTGTGCGGTCAGCGACCATATCGTGATCGTGGACGACGTAACTATCGGTGGCACTTCAGGCGTTCCAAGCGATCTGCTAGCAAAGGGAGCCTACTTTGGTAGACCCGCGATTCCTGCGGCAGAAGGCCTCCGGGCATACCTTTCCGTGCCTAAACTGCCAGACATGCTGAGCAGAATTAGAGTATTAGAGAAGAAAATCAGAGAGCTTGAGGACAAATCTTGATCTACACGAGATTGACCGTCAAAGACTCAGTCGAGTTTGAAGGATTGGGCCTGCATGGTGGGGAGCCGGTTCGCGTGCTCGTACATCCTGGAGAGGACGGTATCGCATTCCGAACTGCATCTGGACGATGGGCGGCGGTCGCAGAAAACGTCACCGATACCACTCGATGTACTCGACTAGGCGAGGTTTCGACGATCGAGCACCTAATGAGTGCGCTTGCCGGCCTTGAAGTTACCGATGCCGAGGTAGAAGTTCGAGGAGGCGAGATGCCCGCCATGGACGGCTCATCACAAGGTTTTGCCGAAGGCATCCACTCTGTTGGCTTAGCGCCAGTGGGCGAGGCCGAAGTTCGGACCCCATTCAAACGGGTCTTCCTTCAGGAGGACGGGATCAAGATTGCCGTCGGTAAGGGGGAAGGACACTGGCAGTACACCTACGATTTGGGCGAGCGTTGGCCTGGTCAACAGACCTTCGAATCATTCAACGTCGCTCTCGAGTATCGGAAGGCCATTGCCCCAGCCAGAACTTTTGCCCTGGCCGAAGAAATACCGGCAATCCTTCAGTTGGGTCTAGCGAAGGGACTGGATCAGGACACAGCGTTGATCCTTGGAATCGAAGGCTATAAGAACGATCCAAGATTTGAAGACGAGCCCGCTCGGCACAAGCTTTTGGATTTGATCGGGGACCTCTACCTAACTGGAATCCCGATTCGATTCCTGAATGTATCCGCCGAACGAAGCGGCCATGCTTCCAATGTTCGGGCGGCGGCCCTGGTAAGGCAATCCCTTGCCTCAGGCGCAGAATAATGAAGCGTCTCTACTTCATGTAGGTTTCGCGGTCCATTTCTCTGAGTTCCAGGGTTATCCCCACCTCTCCGCTTTCCAGAGACATCTCAAAGTGGCTTTTCAATTCGGCAAACATGCCCTTGGAAATTGACTCTCGTAGTTCAAGGGGTCTGCCGCTCATGATTCCGACCGTGCAGTGGCAGAAGCCAGCCGGGGCTCCGGCGCCCATTTGCCAGTTCGATCGTAGCGAGTGGTACGCCTTCACGGAAGCCGACTGAATGGTCTCAAAGCCAACCAGCCTGGCCACTAATGCTTCGAGGATGTCCGGAATATTGGCATTCTCAGGAAGGTCGGCGGTGGTTTCGAGATGGATGTGCGGCATGTTGTCCCCTTATTGTTGCCTACGCGATTCGATCCCAGCAACGTTACCGGCATTGCTCCCCAACTCTTGTGGAATCGAAGCTAACGGGCAAGTCCCGGCGAGGATACAAATGAAGATGGGTTTGAAAGTGCCAGTGGCTCTGGCGTTCATGATGGTTGCGTGCTACGCCAAGGCTAGCATTACGGCACTGACGTTTATTCCGGTAGCGGATATTCTCGGTCACCGCGAAGTGGTCGTTGGCTACCTCGCCTTCGGCAATGAGAAGAAGATCGATAAGAAGATCTACCACTATGCCTACACCTGCGTCGGAATCGGCGATGTGGTGGAAGTCGCCTATGGCGACGACCTGGAAAAGGGTCAGACCACGCACTTCAAGCTGAAGCTCCTCGAGGGCGACAACTACATGCTTAGCGCCGGTGCTTCAAACTACGAAGGGCACGGCGTCATGGCTGACTACTTCGTGGCTGGCCGATATGATCTGCATAATCTTCGATTGCACTTTGGCTACCTGAAGAACGATGAGCATCGCGCTTTCTTCGGAGCAGACTTCCCAGTTTTCGGTACCTGCACCGCCAGTCTGGAGTGGATGTCCGGTCCTGGCGCCTACGGATGGGCCTCGCTCAACATTCCGGTTAAGCAGCTGCCAGGATTCAACATCTGGTTGGGCGCGGGCATCCCTTCGGATCGAGAGTCGCAGGGTTACCAGTACACCGTCGGCTTCTGGTACGGCTTCAAACTCTAAGAATTCTTTCGCACTGAAGTTGATGGGCTGAAGCTTGCGAGCATCGGCCCATTTTCATTTAGTTGAGGGCGGCGATGCCTTGGAAGGACATTGCCATCATGACCCAGCAAGCTTGATGCGCTTCGAGATAGGAGTCGAACTTTACTTCCATCGTATAGGCGTCGAGGCGGTT
Source organism: Fimbriimonadaceae bacterium (assembly GCA_014380605.1). GTDB lineage: Bacteria > Armatimonadota > Fimbriimonadia > Fimbriimonadales > Fimbriimonadaceae > 55-13. Next base: position 9,761 of record JACMJO010000395.1, read on the forward strand.
GGCCATCAGCAACTTCGCGCACATATCCGCCTCCTCTGATCGGTTGAACTCCACAGTAATCGTCGTCGGTTCAGCGGGCAACCACGGGTGGACGTAGGACCGGTGGATAAGGGCTTCTCGGACGCCTTCTTCGATAAGAGGCGCAGTCTGATCAGGCGAGAGACACTCGCCCATGTATCTTCCA
>JACMJO010000396.1 GCA_014380605.1 Fimbriimonadaceae bacterium
GGTGAGGTGGTTCGACTCCGCGGCCTAGCAAACTCTGATCGACCGAAACTCAAGGCCGCTCTCGCTCACCATGACGCCGTGTATGAGCGTTCCAGTTTATTTATGAGCAACTTGATATGTGGCTAGTTCTCTTGCTGAAGTCTCTGCTCGATTTCGTCTACGGCATCGAGCGGCATGGGCGGTGGCACAACCGATATGGTCTTGGGATAGTGGCCCAGATCTAGCTCTTCCAAAGCGGAATCGATAGATTGCAGTTGGGCGCGCGCTTCTGCAAGGGCAACCAGAAAATCGTCGGAAGACATCTCTGGGCTCTTGCCCACCAGACGGTAGCCAAGCATCTTCATCCTGAGCGTGTCCAGGGTCGTCATGTAGACGGCACTCTGCGCTTCCGTTCGATGAACTCCTGCCATCACCCCGGCGAACTGCTGGCGATACTCCGCGATATTTTTGTCAGCGATTCGATACAGCTCTTTCGATTGAGGATCGTTGCTTGGCGCGCTCCAGATCGGAGGCGCGGAGTAAAGGTCTCGCTCCGTTCTTTCCACCTCGCTGGCGATGAGGTCGGCACGTCTAAGTGCTCGGTAAAGGGTCTTGCCAACTCGTCGAATGGTGTTTGGCATCTCGCTCAAGTTGGCGATCTGATCGCGCCTGAGCTTTTTGAGAACCTCTTCGAACCGGGCCAAGCGATCGTGGCAACCGTTCCACATGGCTGAGTAGCGCTTGGACACGAATCGCTTCGAAATACTAGTCGTGAACGAGGATGCCGCCCAGAACACGGTCAAGGTAGTCGTGATGAAGGCTCTTGAAGCAATCGCTTCTCGCCACAGCGGCAAAGTCCAGACAAACGCAAGCGCGATTGCCAGCAACACCACCCGCCAAGGAGCAAGCAGTTCCTTTAAGAACAGCCGCAGGTCTTGGTGCGCGACGTCGTCCATGTTCTTCCGTTACGGTATCGGTGGGCGTTGCGTGGCATTTGGCAAAGATTGCTCTACGCAGTAGGCGATTTGAAGCAACTTCTCATCTTCCAAGGGAGCGGTGAATAGTTGCAATCCCACCGGTAATCCCTCCGCGAAACCACAATTCAGCGAAATCCCAGGCATCCCGTTCATGTTAGCGGGGATCGTGCAATAGTCCAACATCTTTAGGGCTAGTGGATCGTCGGTTAGCTCGCCTAGCTTGAACGCGGTGACCGGGCTGGTTGGCGCCACAACGAAGTCGTAATCCTGAAACACCCGATTGAACTCCTGCGACATAAGCGCCCGGACCTGTTGGGCCCGTAGATAGAATGCGTCGTAGTAACCTGCGCTAAGCGCATAGGTCCCGATCATGATCCTGGCCTTGACTTCATGTCCGAATCCATCGGCCCGGGTCCGCTCGACCACCCCGATGTGGCCCTTGCCCTCGCTACGAGGGCCGAATCGTATCCCATCGAATCTGGCGAGGTTACTGCTGGCTTCGGCGGGAGCGATGATGTAGTAGGTTGTAACTCCGTAACCGATGGACGGAATAGAAACCTCGGTGAATTCGACTCCTTCCTTTCTCAAGACCTCGATGGCCTGGCCAACCTGTTGTTGAACTCCGGGAGAGACGGCATCGCCAAACATCTCTTTTGGAAGCGCCGCTCGAAGCCCTTTCAAACTGCCCGACTTTATACCGGACGCGGAGATCGGCGGCATAGGGAGACAGGTGCCATCAAGCGGATCGTCTCCCGTAATCGCCTCGGTGATCAATGCGGCATCTTCTACGGTTCTGGCCAGGGGTCCAATTTGATCGAGACTTGATCCGAACGCCACTAAGCCATAACGAGAGCATCGACCATAGGTCGGCTTGTAGCCTACAATCCCGCATAGCGATGCAGGCTGTCGGATGGAGCCTCCGGTATCAGACCCCAATGCGATCGGGGCCATTTCTGCCGCAACGGCGGCGGCCGATCCACCCGAACTTCCGCCCGGAGACCTTTCTCGGTCCCAGGGATTGAGAGTCCTATGAAAAGCGGAGTTCTCCGTAGACGTACCCATCGCGAATTCGTCCAGGTTCGTCTTTCCAAGTACAACCATTCCCGCCGCTTTCATTCTCGCCACGACCGTAGCGTCGAAAGGAGGCACATAGCCCTTGAGAATCTTGCTCGCGCACGTTGTCTCAATGCCTTCGGTGGAGATGTTGTCTTTGACGGCGATGGGAACGCCAGTCAGGGCTTGTCCCTCGCCACGATCGACCTTCTCTTGAGCCTGATCGGCGTCGGCGTAGACTCTATCCTTGTCGACGGCAAGAAAGCAGCCGTAGCCCTTGTCGATCGACGTGAGTCGATTTAAGTAAGCGTCCGCGATTTCCCGGCACGACAACTCCTTCGAAGCGATTTTGCGTCCGAGATCGGCGGCAGATAAGCGCGTGATCA